>CAVOAJ010000024.1:0-13754 GCA_963693605.1 Dehalococcoidia bacterium
GCGATGCCCTCGCCTACGGGGCGGGTGGCGTCGGTCATCGCCTTCAACGGGCCGTTGTGACGGGCCGTTGTCTTCAGCAGCGTGAGGGGCATGGTCATCGTCAGGCGCAGGCGCAGGCGCAGGCGCTTCAGTGCTGGTTGGCGTTGGCTCCACGGGTTGCGCGTCTGCTGCGGGGCGCGATGGCCTATGTGATCGTCGTCGGGGTCGTGCCGTGCGGGCCTCACCTTCAGGCGCAGCTTCTCCCTCTGGGTTGACTGTGCTGCGCTCCTGAACGGCTGGCGCTTCACTGGCAGGGGGTGTTGACCTCCGCCTGCGTGGGCGGGGCGCTGCCTGAGCTTCTGGCTGGGGCGCCTCAGCTACGGACGTGGGCTCTTCAGAGGGCTGACTTTCGGCCGTGGGAGGCCGCGTGTTGGAGCGGCGGCGTGGCGGTGCAGTGCGCTCAGGTTCAGGCGCTGCTTCTGCCGCAGGGGTTGTTGCTGCTGGTTGGGACTGTGCTGCTGGTGGACGCCGCCTTGAAGTACGGCGTCTTGTGGGGGCCTTGGCTTCACTCGCAGAGGCGTCACCGTTGCCGGAGTTGCCCTCTGGGTCGCTGGGCTGTTGGCTGGTTAGAGGTTCGTCTTGCAATCTGTTTGCTTTACCAGTTGGTTGGCGCTTTGGGGGCGCTTGAGCTACGTGCAGTGTAGCCCTGTTACCGTTTGCCGTCCACGTAATCGGCGTTGGGCAGTACGTTGTAGTCCAAGCCACCGTAGGCCAGCGTCTCCACCACCACCCGTGCCGTGTCCAGTGACGTATAGCAGGGGATGCGACGCTCGGTTGCGGTGCGCCGTATCTCAAAGCCATCGCGCAGTGAAGCAGCCGCATTGGCGATGGTGTTGACTACGCCGTCCACCATGCCGTCCGCGATTATCGACTGGGCGTTGGGTACGGGTTCACCTATCTTGTTGACCTGAGTCACGGGGATGCTCAGCCCTTTGAGCAGGGCGGCGGTCCCCACAGTGGCGTAGAAGAAGTAGCCTATCTCGTTGAGCTGTTTTAGCCAGGGCACCGCCTCCGCCTTGTCCTTGTCGGCGATAGTCACGAGAATCGACCCCTTGGCTGGCAGCATCAGGTTGCCCGCAATCAATGCTTTCGCCAGGGCGGGGCGTAGTTCAAAATCTATACCCATGACCTCACCTGTGGACTTCATCTCTGGGCCAAGGTAGGTGTCCACTCCGGCAAGCTTGGACATGGAGAATACTGGCGCTTTGACGCCCACCAGGTTGCGGCGTGGCACAAGCCCCGGCGTATAGCCCAGGTCAATCAGGCTTGAACCAAGCATCACCCGCGTGGCAATGTCCACCATGGGTACGTCAGTGACCTTGGAGATGAAGGGGATGGTCCGGCTGGCGCGTGGATTCACCTCAATCACGTAAATGGAGGAGGTCATGGGCGCGGACTCATCAAAGGTCACGGGGTCCCGGTAGAGGCCGTCGCTCATGACCACAAACTGCACGTTCATCAAGCCCTTCACACCGAGCCCCCTGGCCATGCGTCCCGTATAGTCCACAAGAGTCTCAGCCTCTGCGGTGGTCAGCGTGAGGTCAGGGTAAATGGCCATGGAATCACCTGAATGGACGCCCGCCCGTTCAACGTGTTCCATGATGCCGGGAATGAGTATGTTTTCACCGTCAGAGACCGCGTCCACTTCAACCTCCCGGCCCTCCAGGTACTGGTCGATGAGGATGGGGCGGCCTTCGCTGATCTCCGTGGCGCGGCCTATGTACTGCACCAGTTCCGTGGTGTTGGACACAATCTCCATGGCGCGCCCGCCCAGCACATAGCTGGGACGCACCAGCAGCGGGAAGTCCAGGCGCTGAGCCACGCTCAACGCCTCTTCCAGCGTGGTGATTGTCGCGCCCGGCGGTTGTGGAATGCCAAGGCGTTCCATGAGGTCGTTGAAGAGTTCCCGGTTCGACGCAGTGTCGATGGCCTCTGCTGATGAGCCCATCACCGGCATGCCCGCGCGGTCCAGCACCTGGCTGAGGTTGATGGCCGTCTGCCCGCCAAACTGCACCACCGACGGCGGGTACTCAGGGGCGTTGCCCGTTGTGTCGGCTTCATTGTCCAGAATGTCCAGCACGCTCTCAGTGTCCAGCGGTTCAAAGTACAGGCGGTCACTGGAGTCAAAATCGGTCGACACCGTCTCTGGGTTGGAGTTGACCATGATGCTGCGGACACCTGCGTTGTGCAGCGACAGCGCGGCGTGGACGGAGCAGTAGTCGAACTCTATGCCCTGGCCTATGCGTATTGGCCCGCTGCCAATGACAAGCGCCTTGGGCCCAGGCAATGATGGAGCCTCGTTCTCCTCTTCATAGCAACTGTAGAAGTAGGAGGTGACGGCCTCAAATTCAGCGGCGCAGGTGTCCACCATCTTGTATACGGGGTGGATGCCCCAGTCTTTGCGCTGCGTCCGTACCTGTTCCGGCAACAGGTCAGCCAGCGTGCCGATGGTCGAGTCTGCGAAGCCTAGGAGCTTGGCCTCGCGCATCAGCTCCGGGGTTAGCGTTTCTGCCAGGAGACGGCGCTCCATGTTCAAGATGTTCTCCAACCCACTGATGAACCACGGGTCCACGTTGGTGACCTTGGAAAGCTCCACCACGCTCATGCCCCTACGTAACGCAGCCATGAGACCCCAGAGACGGAGGTCTGTGGCATGTAAGGGTATGCCTTCCACGCCCTCAGACTCCTGCCAGGCGGGGTCCTCCCACAGCAACGAGCGGTTACTAAATTCAAGCGACCGCACGGCCTTTTGC
Source organism: Dehalococcoidia bacterium (assembly GCA_963693605.1). GTDB lineage: Bacteria > Chloroflexota > Dehalococcoidia > Lucifugimonadales > Australimonadaceae > JAQBVZ01. The sequence goes on from CAVOAJ010000024.1 coordinate 2,793, forward strand.
AGCGCGGCTTCAAAGGTGCGGTCTATGGCCATGACCTCACCGGTGGCCTTCATCTGAGTGCCAAGCCTGCGGTCACCCGTGGCAAATTTGTCAAAGGGCCAGCGGGGTATCTTGACCACGCAGTAGTCCAGCGTTGGTTCAAAGGCGGCGGTGGTCTTTTGGGTCACGGCGTTGGGTATCTCATCCAGCCGCTTGCCCACCGCAATCTTGGCCGCGACCCGCGCAATCGGGTAGCCGGTGGCCTTGGATGCCAATGCTGACGACCTGCTCACCCGTGGATTCACTTCAATCACGTAGTACTGCATGGGCGCTGGCGCGCCACCGGGCAACATGTCACCAACAACTGGATTTGGTGAGAGGCCAAACTGAATGTTGCAGCCCCCCTGAATGTTCAAGGCACGGATAATCTTGATGCTGGCTGACCGCAGCATCTGGTGCTCTTTGTCCGACAGCGTCTGGCTGGGCGCGGTCACAATGCTATCGCCCGTGTGGACGCCCATGGGATCCAGGTTCTCCATGTTGCAGATGATGATGCAGTTGTCAGCAGCGTCCCGAATAACCTCGTATTCAAGCTCCCGCCAACCGAGCAGTGACTGCTCCACAAGCACCTGATGGATGGGGCTGGCCGCCAAGCCGTCTCTGGTAATTTCCAGCAACCCATCCATAGTGTCGGCAATGCCCCCACCGGTGCCGCCCAGTGTGTAAGCGGGACGCACCACCAGCGGCAGGCCCAGCGTTTTCCCCACGGCCTCCGCCTGCTCAAGGGACTCCACAATCTCACTGACAGGGGTGGGTTCATTAATGCTTATGAGCAGGTCGCGGAACAGCGCCCTGTCCTCAGCCTTCTTGATGGTTTCCAGAGGCGTTCCCAATAGGCGGACGTTGTACTTTTCTAGAATGCCCGCGTCCGATAGGTCTACGGCCAGGTTCAGCCCCGTCTGCCCCCCAAGTGTGGGCAGCAGGCCGTCAGGACGTTCCTTGGCAATGATGCGCTCCAACACCTCCACGGTCAGCGGCTCAATGTATACCGCGTCAGCAACGTTCCGGTCGGTCATGATGGTGGCAGGATTGGAGTTGACCAGCACCGTGGCCACGCCCTCTTCACGTAGCGCGCGACATGCTTGCGTGCCGGCGTAGTCAAACTCCGCCGCCTGGCCTATCACAATAGGCCCGCTGCCAATCACAAGAACTTTTTTAGGTTTGTTGGTCATTTACTTAGCGCTATTAGGCCTTTCAAATGGTCGCTCATCATTCCGAAGGTTTGCAAAGGGCGGAGCCCTTGTCGGGGGGAGTCCAGAGGGGTCCTCCCCTCTGGTGGGGGTATAAGGGGGTACCCCCCCTTATTACTCAAACAAACATTCCTGGGTGGGTTGGCGGGGAAAATTAACGTCATGCCCCGTCTACCAGCGCCATAAACTTGTCGAAGATGTATTCGTTGTCCAGCGGGCCAGGCGACGCCTCCGAGTGGTACTGAATGGTCATCACCGGCGCGCTCTTATGCCGTACGCCCTCTATCGTGCCGTCGTTGATGTTGCGGTGTGTTACCACCAACTCAGACGGCATCTTCTCATCAGACACCGCGTACCCGTGGTTCTGGGCCGTGATGTATACGCGCCCCGTCTCTAGGTCCTGCACCGGGTGGTTGCCGCCTCTGTGGCCAAATTTCAGCTTGTAGGTCTGCGCCCCTAGCGCCATGGACACCACCTGATGCCCTAAGCAGATGCCCATGAGCGGTAGCTTGCCTATCAACCCCTTGGCCGTTTCGACAGTCGCCTGGTTGTGCACGGGGTCTCCGGGGCCGGGCGATATCAGTACGCCGTGGGGCTTGAAGGCCATCACCTCTTCCAGCGTGGCCGTGGCAGGGAAAACACGGAGCGCACAATCGCGGTTCGACAGGCTGCGAAGGATGTTGTACTTCACGCCACAGTCCACGACAGCGATACGCCGTTTTGCGTCCGTGGGCCCCCAGTTGTACGCTTCGTGAGTGGACACCGACTGTACGAAGTCCATGGAATCGTAGGAAGCCGAGGCGCGTAGCTGTTCAAGCGCGGCTTGCGGGTCGCCGGTGGTGATAGCGCCCATCATCACGCCGGATGACCGGATGCGACGTGTCACCGCGCGAGTGTCCACGCCACTGATGCCCGGTATGCCCTGAGTCTCCAGGTACTCGTGAAGCGTGCGTGTGCTGTTGTAGTGGCTGGGCCTCTCCGAATGCTCTCGCACCACGAAGCCTGTCACCTGAATGTGCGCTGACTCATCGTCCTCGTCGTTGATACCGTAGTTGCCCATCAGCGGGTACGTTGACACCAGTATCTGCCCTGCGTACGACGGGTCTGTCAGCATCTCCTGATAGCCCATCATGCTGGTGTTGAAGACAACCTCACCCGTGGAACCGTTGGAAGCGCCAAAGGAGCGTCCCTTGTATACGGTTCCATCGGACAGGACAAGGTAGGCGGGGGTGGTCACTATTTCGCTGCCTCCGTTGTGGCCATCCCGTCGTAGGCAACCTGCCCACCTGCCATGGTCAGCATCACGCGGCCCTTCAGCGTCACGCCGTCCAAAGGCGTATTCGTGCCTTTCGATGCGAACTCACGTGTGTTCACCGTCCACGTCGCCTCCGGGTCGAAGAGCACGATGTCAGCGGGTGTGCCAGCCTTTAGCGTTGCGTACTCCGCGAACCGCTCACCCAGCACGCTCGCCGGGCCGACGGTTAGACGGTGTACCAGCGTTGGCAGGTCCAACAGCCCTTCGTGTACCAGCCCCATCAGCGACCCGAAGGCCGTCTCCAGCACGCTGATGCCGAAGGCCGCCTCCTCCATGGGTACCGACTTGTCCAGCACCGTGTGCGGCGCATGGTCCGTAGCAATCGCGTCGATGACGCCTTCGCGTAAGGCCGCCGCCAGCAACGCAGGGTCGCTTGCAGTGCGCAGAGGTGGGTTCACCTTGGCTCGTGTGTCGTAGGCGTTCGTCCCAAGGGGAGCGACAGCGCCTGCCGGGCCGTGGATGCCCATGAGCCACTCCTCGCTCATCGTGAGGTGGTGGGGCGTGACCTCTGCCGTTACGTGGATGCCGCGTGCCTTCGCCTGGCGCACCAACTCTGCACCGGCGGCTGTCGTCAGATGCGCTATGTGCGCGTGGCCGCCCGTCAGTTCAGCGAGCGCAATGTCCCGCGCAATCATGGTCTCCTCAGCAGCGGCGGGCCAACCTGGCAGGCCAAGCCGTGATGCCACCCAACCGTCATGGATAGCGCCGTCCCGTGAGAGGCCGGGGTCCTCGCAGTGGTCGATAACCGGCAGACCTAGGTCCGCCGCATACGCCAGCGCCGTTTGCATTAGGTGGCCGTCAGCCACAGGTGCGCCGTCGTCACTGAAGCCAACCGCGCCCGCCTGTGCAAGCTCCGCCATATCCGCAAGCTCCTTGCCTGCGCGCCCGCGTGTCACCGTGCCGATGGGGTAGACGTGAATGGGGCCTGCCGCTTCCGCCTGCCGTTTGATGAACTCAACGATTGCCGCCGAGTCGATGGGTGGATTGGTGTTCGGCATGCAGCACAGCGTTGTGAAGCCGCCTCGCGCCGCAGCCGCCGTGCCGCTGGCGACTGTCTCTTTGTCCTCAAACCCAGGCTCGCGGAGGTGCGTGTGCAGGTCAATGAAACCTGGCGCTGCCACCAAACCATCGCCGCGTATGACCGTCGCGCCGTCTGCCGACGCAGCGGGTCCGCACGATTCGATAACGCCGTCCCGCACCAGGATGTCGCCCGTCTGGTCGGTGCCTTGCGCCGGGTCAATGATGCGTACGCCTGTGATTAATAACGTTAGCTTATCCAATCCTCACCTCCCAAATGGGGAGTCCAGAGGGGCTCGCCCCCCTGGTGGGGGTACAAGGGGGTACCCCCCTTATATTCAAATAACGCTTGGGGCGGGTTGGGAGGGTAGAAACAGCGCTCGTGCGTGTTGGCTGGAGGTTGTTCATGCCGTCACCGCCTCACCCTGCGGGCCGGTCAACAGCCAGTAGAGCAACGCCATCCGTATGGCCACGCCGTTGGTTACCTGTTCCTCTATCAGCGACGCCGCCCCGTGGGCCACGCTGGTTGAGATTTCCACCCCTTCGTTCATGGGGCCTGGATGCATCACCAGCACGCCGGGCTTGGCGCGTTTCAACCGTTCCTCGTTCACCTGCCACCGCTTGCTGTACTCCCGCAGACTGGGTAGCAGGCCCGACGACTGCCGCTCCTGCTGGAGGCGCAGCGTCATCACCACGTCAGCGTCGGTTATCGCGCGGTCTGCGTTTGTATCGACCGTCACGTTGGACGGCCAGCGACCGCCGGGGCCGTCGCCGTGCAGCATTTCGGGAGGCAACAGCGTTGGCGGGCCGCACAGCACCACGTTCGCACCCATGGCGGCGAGTCCCCACATGTCGGAGCGAGCCACGCGACTGTGCAGCACGTCGCCCACAATTGCCACCTTGGCCCCTTTTAGCGACCCCATATGGCGTTGCATGGTGTACAGGTCAAGCAGCGCTTGCGTTGGGTGGGCGTGTCGTCCGTCACCGGCGTTGATGATGCCCGTGCGCTCCAGATGCTGCGCCAGTAAGTACGGCGCGCCGGAGTGTGAGTGGCGGATGATGATGAGGTCAGCGTGCATCGCCTGGAGCGTGAGCGCCGTATCTATCAGTGACTCGCCCTTCTCCGCGCTGCTGCCGCTGGCCGATATGTTGATAACGTCCGCGCTGAGCATCTTGCCTGCCTGCTCAAACGACACCCGGGTGCGAGTGCTGGCCTCGTAGAAGAGCGTCATCACCACCTTGCCCCGCAGCGTAGGCACCTTTTTGATGTCACGGTCCATGACCTCACGCATGCCGTCCGTCATCTCCAGCAGGGAGATGATCTCTTCTGGCGTGAAGTCGTCCAGGTCCAGTACGTGACGGCGTGGCGCAACCACGGCCGCAATTGGCGTGTCCTTAACAGGCGCTCGTGTGCTCATCTGGCCACACTCCTCTCTAGCTCCACCAATACCACTTGGTCCTGGCCGTCCACCTCTGTGAACTGCACCTTGACCTCCTGTGTCAGCGACGTTGGGGTGTTCTTGCCCACGTAGTCAGCGCGTATCGGCAACTCGCGATGCCCACGGTCCACCAGCACGGCGAGTTGCACCACCTCCGGCCTACCAAGGTCAATCAGCGCGTCCAGCGCTGCGCGTATCGTCCGTCCTTTGAACAGCACGTCGTCAATCAGCACAGCCCGCATGCCCTCAATGTTCACGGGCATGTTGCTGGGGCGCACGACAGGTTGTGCGCGACTCGTCAGGTCGTCTCGGTAAAGGTTGATGTCCAGCGAGCCGACTGGCACCTGTGCGCCTTCGAACCCGGCTATCGCCTCAGCGATGCGATGCGCCAGCGTGACGCCGCGTGTCTGTATACCGACCAAGAGCAGCCGCTCCGTGCCCTGGTTGCGCTCCACAATCTCGTGGGCCATGCGCGTAATGGCACGACGTATGTCGTCGGCGGAGAGAAGAACGGTCTGTTCAGGCATCAAAAAAACCCTCGCCTTTACCGGCAAGGGTTGCGTGTAGCTAGGTATGGCTTGTCCCTGTTGGTATCGGGACGCCTCTGCTCACGGTCCTTGCCAGCCTCACAGGACTGACTTAAAGGTCCACAAGAAAGTATAGAGCGTTAGAGAAAGAGGGACAAGGGGGGGGTTAGGCGAGTTCGTGGACTTTTACGCCCAGCGCTGCGGGCCGACTCGTGGGTGCAGGGGAGACACCCTGCCTAGCCAGCCAACCTTCGTTTCCTGTTCGACATGTAGTCCACCAGCACGTACTGCCCCAGGCTGTCAGGCGTCGTGTAGAGAGCGCGGCCGCGGTTGATGCGCGTCATCTGGTCGATGAAGTCCAGCAGGTAGTGGCTCGTCTCCAGCATGAACGTATTGATAGTGATGCCCTCCTGCGTACACCGCTTCACCTCCTTCAGCGTCTCCTGGATGGTGCGGTACGTGGGAGGGTAATTGAAAAACGTGCGGTCGCCCTCAAGGTGGGCCGTCGGCTCGCCGTCCGTAATCATAATGATCTGGCGCGTCGCATTCTTGTACCGCGACAGCAGCTTGCGCGACATCATGAACGCGTGTTGCATATTGGTGCCGGACACCCAGGCGTTCCACGTAATCTCAGGAAGCTCATCACCCTTGAGCTCAATCGCATAGTCAGAGAAGCCCAGAATGTAGAAAGCATCTTTGGGGTACTGCGACTTTATGAGCGCGTACAAGGCAAGTGCCACTTTCTTAGCTGCCGTGAAGCTCCCGAAAAGCCCCATCGAGCGACTCTGGTCCAGCAACAGCACCGTGGCTGCTTGCGCCGTCTGCTCAGTACGACGGACCTCAAAGTCCTCCGGCGTAAGGTGCACCGGCGTTCCCGTGCCAGACCGCAACACGCCGTTCATCACCGTCTTCTGTAAATCGAGTTCGAAGGCGTCGCCAAACTCGTACCGCTTCGAATCGCCCGTGTTCTCGCCACCCGCGCCGCGCTCGTGGACAGCGTGATCCCCACGACGGCTCCTAGTTAGCTGTTCGAACAGGTCTTTCAGCGCCTTCTGCGCAATCTTGCGTATGCCGTGAGGAGACAGAGATAGCTTGTCACCCTTCATTTGAAGGAGACCCGCCTCCTCAAGTCGCTTGGCAAGCTGTTGGAGGCGTTCCATCTCATTGCGGGCCTCCTCGCCAAGCTGTTGCTCCACCTGGTCAAGGTCTAAGTCCTCCACGTTGCCCTGGCGCATGATTTGCTGAATCTGGCGCTCAAGGTTGTCCATGGCCTGCAACTGCGACATCACGTCCATGGCTTGGTCCAGTGTCACGTCCTCATTCCCCATGAAGGGGTACTGCTGGCCGAGGCTCTCGCCTGGAAATAGCTCGCTCATGTTCATCGCAAGCTCCAGCATCTGCTGGGCGGTGGCGTCGTCCATGGCAGCGCTCATCGCGTCAAACAACTCCTGCCGTTGCTCCGGTGACATGCTGTCCAGCAACGACTGTGCCTGACCCATCTGCTGCCGCATCATCTCCATCAGCTCGTCAAAGGACTGTGGCGGGTTGTCTCCAAAGGAGGAGCCCCACTTGTCCATGAAGCCCTCAAAGTCAGGCTCCAGTCCTGACATCTTGTCCCGCATCATGTTGTTGAGGTTCTGGAGCATCTCACCCATGGCTGCCATATCTTGCTGGCTCATACCCTGGATGCGTTCCTTCATGTCCTTGGTCACGTTCTGGAGCATCTGCTGTCGCAGCAAGTCCATGAGTTTCTGGAACTTGTGCTGCGCGTCCGGGTCCATGAAGTCATATTCCTGGAGGTCCTTGATGGCGCCGGCCATGTCCTCAGGGAGGTTGTCCAACTTCTCACGGTTGCGGCTCGCACGTTCCTGGAGCATGTTCATGAGGGGCGCTTGCTCCGCCTGTTCCTCTGGTGATGCGCTGTTGAGTTGCTCCCGCGCCTCTTCAAGACGACGGTCTATGCCCTCACGCTCTGTCTTGAGGACATCAGCAAGACGCTCCTTGAGGTCGTTGGCCACGGAGTCCAGGTTGTAGCGTTCAAGCTGTTGTTGGCGTTGCTTGCGGAGGCGCTCCATGAGGTCACGGAGGCCGGGAGTCTGGTTGCCTTGGCGGTCTTGGAAGCCGCGTTGGAAGAGGTTGCGGAGGGCGCGTTGGACATCACCATGGGCAATGAGGTCGTCAGCCATGGCCTCCATGACGGCGTCTTCATCCAAGTCCCAGGGGTTCTGGGAACCGTCCCAGCGTGTATAGCTGTAACGGGAGCCGAATTGCATGAGGGCATGATACCACGCAAGGAAGGTGGCCCTGGCGCTGGTGGGTCAGAGCCTCGCGTGCTTAAATCACCGAATTGGCAGACATTGCCCATTTATGCGATTAGCCATCTAATCATCAGCAAGCCTGCCGCACCCAACAGGAGATATCTGCCAATCAGTAGTGCCCAGCGAGGTGAATGACTCGAATTCATGGCAGCGAGTAACTGCCCTCGGGGAAGTCGCCAGGCGAGCAGTGCTGCACCGGTGATACCGGCAGCGACCACCACTCCGGATCCAGCGACCGTGTCTATCACGTCCAGGAACGGCCTTCCGTCAACCATAAATCCCACAGATGTAAAGCTGAGAGCGGACGGAACTGCAAGAAGTGTAACCGCGGCCACTACGATTACAGCGGCCCGTGTGCGTGACAGATGAAATTCATCTCGGACTGGGGCGAACGCAACCATCATGCCACCAGCGCAAGACGTGAAAGCAGCTAAGAACAGGAGCAAGAAAAAAGCAATTCCGATGAACCGACCGCCACTCAAATCAGCGAAAATCGCTGGTAAAGCTTCAAATGACAACTGACTTCCAGTATCCGGGGCAATTCCAAAAGTGAACACAATGGGGAATATCATCAGGCCCGCAGTGATGGAGATTGCCGAATTGGTCACAGCCACAGCCACCGACGAGCTAACGATGCTGACATTCTTAGGAATGTAGCTTCCGTACGTCATGATGAGGCCTTGACCTATCGAGAGTGAATAAAACGCCTGGCCAGCAGCCATCTGCCACGTCTTGGGTTCAAGGAATGACTTCAGGTTGAAGCTGAAGTAAAAATCAAGAGCCTGTCCTGCTCCCGGGAGGGTTAGTGAGTAAACCGCCAACCCCACCATCGTCACTACTAATACGGGAAGGAGGAACATGCTGGTTCGTTCAATTCTGCTAATACCACGGAGTATGACTATTAGGACAAGGACAGCTACTAGCAGGTACAGCCATACCGAAGCAAAGCCAGAGGTGAATTCATCGAAAGGCTTTATATCTCCACGGACGGCGTCAATCGCGTACCCAAGTGTCCAGCCGGAAATTACGAAGTAGTAACTCATAATTCCAAGCATCATGGCCACCAAGAACCACCCAATCCATGGTCCCCAGGTTGCGTTGATTCTTCGAAACGTACCTACTGGCCCTCGGTTCGTCAGAGAGCCCGAGCCGGCCTCAAGTATGACCAGCGGTATCCCTACCGCCAATATGCAAATGAGATAGGCGGCCACGAATGTGCCCCCGCCATTCTGGCCCACCATGTAAGGGAACCGCCAAATGTTCCCTAAACCAACCACTCCCGCAACCGACGCGAAAATATAAGCACGCTGCGTCGTCCACGTTGAGCGGGGTGGTATGCCGTCGGAGGGTAGTGCGATATTCATAACAGAGTCCTACCGCAAGCTAGGAGCAGACGTCAGCCAGCAATTATGTGATTTTCGAAGGATGAACACGAGCAAATAGAGAGTACCAGAACGGAGATGACCATGAGCGCCGCTTTGGTTGTACAATGCGCCGCGCATCGCTATCCAACCATTGTTTGAGGAGGCTCCTCATGTCCCTGGCAGACCGGATTCCCATAGGCGTATCGTCTGGTCAGATATTCCCTGACGGCAAGGTGGATATGGAGCAAGTGCGCTCCCTGGCCGTGCGGGCTGAGGAACTGGGCTACGACAGCCTCTGGACTCAGGAGCAGGTCTTTGGCAACGTGCCGTGCATTGAGCCTCTGAGCTTGCTGACCTATCTGTCAGGCATCACTACCAAGGTGCGCCTGGGAGTGTCAGTGCTGGTTCTGCCCCTGCACAACCCCGTGCGGTTGGCCAAGATAGTGAGCAGCGTGGACCAGTTAACCGAAGGGCGGCTTGAGCTTGGCTTGGGCATTGGCGGCGCGCCCGCAATTTACCCGAAGTTGAACCTGACAGCGGACCGTCGTGTGCGGCGCTTCGTGGAGGGACTGGACGTCATGCGGGCGCTGTGGACTGAGGACGCTCCCACGTACGACGGTGAACTTTACAAGTTGGCGGGCGACCCCATGCAGCCGAAGCCTGCCCAGCAGGGTGGCCCTCCGGTTTGGTTCGGGGCTCGTCATTCGGACGCGCTCCGTCGCGCAGTTCGCCATGCCGATGGTTGGATGGGCGCGGGCTCATCAACCTCAGAGGCCTTTAAAGAGGGCGTGGTGACCGTGCGACAGCACCTTGAGGATGAGAAGCGGGACCCCGCTACGTTCCGTATATCCAAGCGCGTGTACATCGCTGTCGATAACGATGAGGCCCGAGGCGAGCGCCGTTTGCGAGAGTGGTTTGGCCAGTATTACGGCAACCCGGACAACGCCACGAAGGTGGGCGTGTGGGGTACTCCTGAACACTGTGCGGAGCAACTTGAGGAGTTGGTGGATGCTGGCGCTGAACACCTGTTGCTGAACATGGCCTTTGACCTGCCGGAGCAAATAGAGGCACTGGCGGAGATGACGGGGCTGAAGCGTTAAGGCAGATGGGTAGCTAGAATAGTGCGCGGCCTACATAGGCCCACGGAGGTCACATGACTGAGGTTACGATTACTGTCAACGGTGACACCCAGACCCATGAGGTGGAGCCACGCTTGTTGCTGGTCTACTACCTGCGTGAGGTGCTTGGACTTACTGGCACCCACGTTGGCTGCGACACCAGCCAGTGCGGCGCATGCACGGTGATGCTGGATGGACATAGCGCTAAGTCCTGCACGGTGCTTGCTGTCCAGGCTGAAGGGGCTGCCATCACGACCATCGAGGGGCTGGCGAAAGACGACAAACTCCACCCTGTACAGGAGGCCTTCTGGGAGAAGCACGGGCTCCAGTGCGGGTACTGCACCCCTGGCATGATCATGTCTCTGGTGCAGCTATTGCAGGACAACCTTTCACCCTCTGAGGAGGAGGCGCGGCACGCCATAGCGGGCAACATCTGCCGTTGCACTGGCTATCAGAATATTGTGACTTCTGCGCTTCACGCTGCCGGTAAGCTGCGCGAGTTAGAAGAGCGGGTGTCGCCATGATTCCTGCACAGTTCGAGTACGCCGCGCCATCGTCATTAGAGGAGGCGCTGTCGCTTCTCCGCAAGAACAAAGACGACGCCAAGTTGTTGGCGGGCGGTCACAGCCTGCTGC
>CAVOAJ010000025.1:0-13396 GCA_963693605.1 Dehalococcoidia bacterium
GCTATGCCAGCGCTCTCTTGGCCGCGGTGTTGGAGAGCAAAGAGTCCGTAGAAAGCAACGCGGGAAGCGTCGTCGGTACCGGGGAGGTATGCGCCAACCACCCCACATTCCTCATGTGGCTGGTCGTCCTGCTGAAGTGAATCTATCACCGGGAATGACGGCAAAAATGACATCCTTGGGCATCAGATTTACGGCAAAGTCATTATACATGGGTGGCAAAAATCGTGCATGGAAAGTTAGCGTGCGATTTCAGTGATTTAAGGCAGTTAGCTGCACCCACTACAAGAGTTTTTGCAGCAGCACAAAGAACTCCCTGTTCCCCTTGTCACCTTCTATGGGTGATGGTCGTATGCCCAAGAACCGCAGCCCGTGGCTGATGGCCCATACACAAAATCCACCTACTACCTGCGCGTGGAGTAAAGGGTCACGGACCACGCCGCCTTTGCCCACCTGTCCCTTCCCCGCCTCAAACTGCGGCTTCACCAAAACAAGAGCATACCCGCCAGGTGACAAGTGCTCTAAGGAGGGTGGCAACACCAAGCGTAATGAAATAAACGACACGTCAGATACCAGCAATCCCACGCGGTCCGGCAGTGCAAACGGGTCACGGGCGTTGACTCGTTCCATCACCGTCACTCGTGGATCGGTACGGAGGCGCTCGGCAAGTTGGCCGTAGCCCACGTCCACCGCGTAGACGTGCTTAGCGCCACGCTGGAGAAGGCAGTCCGTGAAACCGCCGGTGGAGGCTCCCACATCCAGAGCCGTCATGCCAGTCACATCAAGGTTGAAAGACGTAAGGGCGCTGGAGAGCTTCACCCCGCCGCGGCCCACAAAAGGAGAACGCTCCTTCACCCTGAGTTGCGCGTCCGCTGCCACTTGGGAGCCTGGTTTTTCCACGCGCTGTGTGCCAATGAACACCTCACCCGCAAGCAACAGGGCGCGGGCCTGATTCCGGGTCTCAGCCAGCCCCTGGGACACGAGGAGGCTATCAGCCCGTTCCGATTTACGTTTCTTATGTTTGTCTTCGGCCATTGTTTTTAAGGGACCTGTGCGCGCGGGCTGTTATATGAATTGGCATGGCGCAGCCCATTACGTGACGCAGCGCATTAGTACGTTTGACACGAACGAACGCCCACGATTATACTAGCTGCTGACTCGCGTATCCTACCAAATCCACTTTGAAGAGAAATGATCGCCCGTGCCAAAACGGACGTGGCAACCAAAGAAACGGCGTCGCATGAGGCGGCATGGTTTTGTAGCCCGGATGAGTTCCCGCGGCGGGAAGAACCTGCTTGCGCGGCGTCGTCTGAAGGGCCGGCACCTGCTGACCGTGTGAGATCTGCTGCTCATGACAAGGGCCCTGCTGTGCAGGCCCCTTGGTTTGAACGCCGCCTCCGCCGTCAGCGGGACTTCCAAGCCCTGAGAGAACAAGGTGTCTCTCGGGCTCACCCCTTGCTGGTGCTCAGGACAACTCCAAACAAGCTTGCGTATTCGCGGTTTGGCTTTGCTATAAGCCGCAGAATAGCCCGCAGGGCGGTGGTGCGGAACAAGCTCCGGCGTAGGCTCCAAGACCTTGTGCGTCGTGCACCAGTGCAAGGCGGTTGGGATATGCTTTTCATTGCTCGCACTGCTGCACCAACAGCCACCTTTGATGAGCTCCAGCAAGCGCTGGCCAACGTCATGGAGCGGGCAAAGGTGCTGACACCGCCTGACGGTACAGGGGGGGAGTGATGAAGGGATTAGCTGTACGCCTGATACACTTCTACCAACACGCATTGTCCCCGTATGCCCCTGGTGCCTGTCGGTATACTCCAACCTGCTCCCACTACGCGGAAGAGGCCATCGCCAAGCACGGTGTCCTCGGTGGTTCCTGGCTGACAATCAAACGGTTGAGCAGGTGCCGGCCCCTTGGGGGTAAGGGGTATGACCCAGTCCCTTAAATTGAAGGGGCAAGACTTACTGATATAACGTACCGCGCTTGAGGCAAATATGTGCTCTGGCGCTGCAAGGAAGACGGAAAACGTGAAATTCGCTCTGTCACAGCGTGGCCGTAGGCTGATTGCCATGGTCATTGGGTTCCCTCTGATTATCCTGCTGCTTGCTGCATGCACCGGTGACCGGTTTGATGCCAGTTCCGGCTGGTCTGGCGTAACGGACGGCGGCAAAGACGTCTACGTGGGTTCAATAGGAGCCCAGGTTATTGCCTTTGACGCTGAAAGCGGGTCCCGTGTATGGGCTTTCCCCTCAGATAAAGATGACGCTCATGACACATTCCTGGCTATATACAGCGCGGTGACGCTGTCCGGCAACACGCTCTATGTGCCGGGGTACAACGGTAAGGTGTACAGCCTGGACGTTGAGACACACGATGTTATAGGCCGATTTGAGATTGAAGGAAATGACCAGACCAAGAGTGTGGTTAGTGACGTGGTTATTGTTGATGGCAAAGCCGTCTTCGGCGCTGCGTCTGATTCTGAGAACGGCCAGTTGTACGTCCTTGACGCTACAGAGATAGAACGGGAAATTTGCCGTTACCCGGAGACAGAGACCATCGGTAAGATCTGGTCCACTCCCGCGGTGGTGGATGGCATTGCGTACTTTGGTGACTTTAACCACTTCTTCTATGCGGTCTCTCTGGAAGACTGCTCCCTGGTCTGGTCTGCGCCCGTGGAATTGGACGGCGCCATTGGCTCTACGGCTCTCGTCGTAAACGGGACCGTATACGTGGGAGCCTTTGACAGAAACTTCTATGCCATAGACGCCGCCACTGGCTCTGTGCGGTCATTGTTCACCGCAGACGGTTGGTTTTGGAGCGGAATAGTTGCAGATGAAGAGCGTCTCTACATTCCCAATATGGACGGAACGCTGTATGCGTGGGGCATTCAATCAGGCCGGCTTGAATGGACGTTCCCAACCGGAGGGACAGTGCGGTCCACTCCTGTGCTTGTGGGTGATCGCGTCGTGGTCGCGTCGGACTCGCGCACCATGTACGTATTAGACGTCATAGACGGACAGCGAGTGTGGGACTATGACCTGGGAGAGAAAGTGCAGGCCCCGCTTATGGCTAAGGACTCTGTCATATACATAGCAGACCTTGACCACAACATTTACGCCATAAATATAGATGACCGGCGTCCCGAGCGGCGCTGGCCGGTAAGCACCAAGGACTAGGAGTAGGGCAAGCGTATGGAGTTGTTAGGGCTTCTTTGGAATGAAGTTATCGTCAGACCGTTGACTAACGGCCTGCTGCTCCTATACGTCGTCCTGTTTAGCAACCTGGGGTTGGCTATCATTGCCTTCACCTTCATCAGCAAGGTCGTTACCTACCCGTTGCAGGTCAGGCAGCTTAAGCAGACGCAGAAAATGAGCGCTCTGGGGCCTCGGACAAAAGAGCTCAGAGAGAAGTTCAAGAATGACCCGCGGCGGCAGCAGCAGGAGACAATGAACCTGTACAAGGAGATGGGCGTGAGTCCCATCGGCTGCTTGGGCCCCATGGTGCTTCAGATGCCCATATTCATTGGCCTGTTTTACGCGGTCCGCAACGTTGTGCCATTCACACCGGAGAAGCTTGCTAGCCTTTCCGATATTTTGTACTCATGGCTTCCCGTATTGCACCGCGTTGTACCCGTGGAACGTGGCTTCCTGGGGTTGGACCTGGGTTTGAGCGTCAATGACGTCCAGGCCACCGGAGGGCTTTTGTCGGCGGCACCGTATTACTTCCTGGCCATTCTCTCTGGTGCGGGCATGTGGGTGCAGCAAAAGATGATGGCCCGCCCCGGTACAGACCCACAGCAGGCAAGCCAGCAGCGGATGATGCTATGGATGCTCCCCGTATTCTTTGTCTTCATCAGCGTTACTTTCCCAAGTGGCCTGGTGCTCTACTGGGTCATTTCCACCTTGGTGGGAATTATCATTCAATACTTTGTGACGGGTTGGGGTGGTCTGCGGCCGCAGGCGCGACAAGTGCAGGCAACATCCTCAGCCCCGGCGGTAGTGGAAGCTAAGGTGCTTCCTGCCGGAGAGGAGAGGGGAAGTGATGGAGATGGAGAAGGACAGCGTAGTGATGACAGCCAAGACGGTGGAGGAAGCGATCGAAATCGCCCTACTCGAGCTCGACGCAGACCGCGAGGAGGTCGAGGTAGACGTCGTTAGCAAAGGCAAGGCAGGCATCCTCGGTATCGGGGGTGAGCCCGCCAAGGTACGTGTCAGTCGCATCATGGATAGCGGCGACGAGGCTGGATCAGGGCTGCGAGCCGTAAATAAGATTATGAGACTGATGGACGTGGAAGCTCAGGCCACCATCCGGACCTCCGGTTCAGGCCCTGAGGATCCCTCCATCATTGACGTGCAGGGAACAGACGCGGGTCTGCTCATTGGCCGCAGAGGAGAGACCCTCCAGGCCCTCCAGTTCGTCGTCAACATGATAGTTAGCCGTGATTTGGACCGGCGGACAACAGTCCTCGTGGACGTTGAGCAGTACCGGGTGCGGCGTCAACAGAACTTGGAGTCCATGGCAGAACGCATGGCTGAGCGCGTTGTTTCCAGCGGCAGGCCCATGAGCCTTGAGCCCATGTCCGCTGCTGACCGGCGCATCATTCACATGGCGCTGTCCTCCAATGGCAACGTTTCCACTGAAAGCTCCGGAGAGGGCCATGACCGCAA
This sequence comes from Dehalococcoidia bacterium, assembly GCA_963693605.1. GTDB lineage: Bacteria > Chloroflexota > Dehalococcoidia > Lucifugimonadales > Australimonadaceae > JAQBVZ01. Next base: position 4,663 of record CAVOAJ010000025.1, read on the forward strand.
GATCACCATTAGCCCCGGCGGCAGGGTATCTAACGACGACGAATAACCGGCAGCCTGCCAAGGCGTGGAACCTTCGACTGTACTTATGAAGACTCCTTTTGAAACGAGCTCTCCCGGCCCTGCATCCTTGGACAGGGTGCAGTTGACGCTAGCAGCGCCACTGCTGGTGTTGCTAGCATCATCATTTGTCACCTGGATTTGGCGTGCGCTGGGATTGCCCGGTACAACTGGCGGCGTCTCTCCGCTGGCGGCCCTGCTGATACTTGCAGTTGTGTTCGGCGGTATCTACGCCACCCAGCGCCGGTTGCCAATAAGCCTCTTCACCTGGTTCCCCGCTGGCCTCGCCGGGATTGTCCTGCTGGGTGAGATGCTGGCCACTAAAGTCGACACGGGCACATCGCTCTACACTGGATTTGCCATCTTCCCTATTGTTTTCGTTTTTGTCCTGATGGTGTGCATCGCTATCTCCAAATCGGGCGCTCAGTACGGAGTGGCCTTTGCAGCCATCATGCTCATGGCCCAGCAAGCGCCTAATTTTGCGTTATTTGCCTTTGACTCCGGCGGCCCCGTGACCGCCGCAACGCTGTTGACCTTCGTTGCAGCCGCGCTTGCGGTCTTGGAGATTGGCCTCCTGTTGGTATTGATCAACCGGCTGCTTCTGGACTCCACCAGCTCTATTAACCGGACATCCATCGCGTTGGTTGCGCTGGTGCTGCTCCATGGCCCTCTTACAGGGTGGGAACAACTACTGCGCTCCGATGGGGAACTGACCTTTCGTGCGTACTTGGGCTGGGCCTCCACCTGGATTTTGCTGGCGGGCTTCGCTATGAGCGCAGTCACCATTTTCTCCAGGCTGCGGCGTTCCTGGTTTTTGGAATCGACTCGCACCGCAGAGGCGCGGGCCGCACAGCCCCCCAAAGAAGTACAGGTTGTTGACGTGACAACCGCTGAACCCTTCTCGCCTGAAGAGGATGCTCCAGCCGTGGTTGGTGATATTGTCGACGCTACTGAGGCCCTTCCTGAGCCATCAGAGTCCCGTCCTGATGCGCGTCCAGACACCCCACGGAAACGCCCTGATACCTTCCGCCGCCGCCGCAGGTAGTCCTTCGCGGTTGACACCCCTGAAGCCCTTCGTTACGCTGGCGCTGCGGTGCAACGCTCTCCTCGTGGCCCATAGCCCGGACGCGCGTTGCTCCTACCCCTACTTCAATAGCCGGAAAATACACGAATGGTTGATGCCCAGCGAAAGTTCGAGCCCGTCTCCAGCAGAGTCAACTTCCCTGACCTAGAAGAGGCCGTCCTCAGCCGGTGGCGTGAGTCGGACACCTTCCACCAGGTAGATGTGGTCCGTAAAGACGCGCCACTCTTCATATTCTATGAGGGGCCGCCCACGGCCAACGGCAGCCCTGGCATCCACCATGTACTCTCGCGCGTCTTCAAGGACGTCATCATCCGCTACTGGACCATGCGCGGGTACCGTCCCCTTCGACGTGGCGGCTGGGACACTCACGGCCTGCCCGTGGAGCTGGAAGTGGAGAAGGAACTCGGCCTTGTCTCCAAGCGTGAGGTAGAGGACTACGGCATAGAAGAGTTCAACCGCAGGTGCCGTGAGAGCGTCTTCCGGTACGTCAAAAACTGGGAGGCCATGACGGAGCGCGCTGGCGTTTGGCTGGACATGGACCAGGCTTACGTCACGTACGAGAACAAGTACATCGAGACTGGCTGGTGGATATTCAAGAGCTTGTGGGACCGTAACCTGGTCTATGAAGGCTACAAGGTGACGCCCCATTGTCCTCGCTGTGTGACCAGCCTCAGTTCCCATGAGGTGGCGCTGGGCTATAAGGAAGACACCCCTGACCCATCCATATACGTCCGTTTCCCGTTGCGTGACGGTCAGGACCAAGCGTCAGTAGACACCCTGGCACGGCTTGGCTATGACAGTGCTGCGGGCAAATGGAACGGTGACCCTCCCGCGTTGCTCATCTGGACCACCACGCCATGGACGCTGACGGCCAACACCGCAGCAACCATATCTCCTAAACAGGAGTACGTCCTTGTGCAAGCGCCGGAAGACCGGCCAACGGAACGACTCATCGTCGCGCGTGGCTTGCAACAGCAGGCGTTGGGCGACGGCTGGCAGGAAATCGCCAGCCTTGGCGGTGGAGAGCTAGCGGGTCTCAGCTACCAGCCTCCCTACGTGCCGCCTGAATTGGCTGACCACGTTCACCGGCTGTACCCGGCTGACTTCGTAACTATTGATACCGGCACAGGCATCGTTCACAACGCCCCCGCCTATGGTGCTGACGACCAGGAATTGGGGCAAGCCCACGGACTGCCCACCGTCCACACCGTTGACCTGCGAGGCGTGATATTCAGCGACGCCCCCGGCAAAGGTAAGTTCGTCAAAGAAGCGGATAAAGACATCATGCAGGACCTGGAGAGCAGGGGACTGCTGTTCAAACGAGAAATTATTCGTCATACGTACCCCTTCTGCTGGCGGTGCGGCACTCCGTTGCTGTACTACGCCAAGAGCTCCTGGTACATCAAGACCACTGCGGTGAAGGACCAGATGGTGGCCAACAACCAGGGCATCAACTGGTACCCGGAGCACATCAAGGAGGGCCGCTTTGGTGAGTGGCTCCGCAATAACGTGGACTGGGCCGTCTCTCGTGAACGCTACTGGGGCACGCCTCTTCCCATCTGGAAGTGCGACGACTGCGAGTCCTACGCCTGCGTCGGCAGCGTGGATGAGTTACGAGAGCGCGCCACGGCTGACACGGTTGGCCTTGTCGACAACCTTGACCTCCACCGGCCCTACGTGGACCGCGTGGCGTTGACCTGCGCAGACTGTGGCGGCTCCATGTCACGCATCCCTGAGGTGGTAGACGCCTGGTATGACTCCGGTGCAATGCCCTTTGCTCAGTGGAATTACCCCGTGACATTGCCGTTGCCCAACGGTGAGGTCACGCTGAACAACGTGAATGACCTTGTGGCCAGCCCGTACTTCCCCGCTGACTACATCACAGAGGCCATAGACCAGACTCGCGGGTGGTTCTACAGCCTGTTGGCGCTCTCCACCCTCATCACGGGTAAGGCCTCTTACAAGAACGTTATCTCCCTGGGTCTCATCATGGATGACAAGGGAGAGAAGATGTCCAAGTCTAAGGGCAACGTGGTGGACCCGTGGAGCGTGCTCAGCAAGCAGGGAGCCGACGCTTTGCGATGGTACCTCTTCACCGCAGGCCCCGCTGGCGTGGCGCGTCGCTTCTCTGAGGGCCTTGTGCAAGAGTCCCTGCGCCGCTTTATGCTCACGCTCTGGAACACCTACAGCTTCTTCATCACCTACGCCAATATCGACGGCTTTGACCCCCAGGACCACGCCCGGTTGTGGAAGGGTGAAGTCGGCGACCCTGCCCTGGCAGAAACGCCTGATAACGAGTTGGACCGTTGGATTATCTCGGAGTTGAACGACCTTGTGGCCTCTGTGACCTCGCTGTTGGAGACGTACAACCCTACCGAGGCAGGGCGTCGCATCGAGGAGTTCGTGGACGGTCTCTCCAACTGGTACGTCCGCCGGAGCCGTCGTCGCTTCTGGAAGAGCGAGAACGACGACGACAAGGCGTGGGCCTACGTGACGCTGTACACCTGCCTGTTGACCCTCAGCAAGCTCATGGCGCCTCTCACGCCCTTTGTTGCCGACGAGATGTTCCGCAATCTGGCTCCTGAAGGCGCAGCGTCCAGCGTCCACCTGGCCGATTACCCCGTGGCCGAGGCATCGTTGATTGACGACAAGCTGGATAGGGCAGTGCGCCTTGCAATGCGTATCGCCAGCCTGGGCCGTGCGGCCCGGAGCAAGGCGGGTGTGAAGGTGCGACAGCCGTTGGCCAGGGCTTTTGCCAACGTCCGCCCTGAAGATCGTGAGCTACTGCCCATGATTGAGAATCAGATACTGGATGAGCTTAACGTGAAGGCCCTGGAACCTGCTGAGGATGCGGCGGTGGTCAACGTGAAGCTGCGCCCCAACCTTCCGGTGCTTGGCCCCAAGTACGGCAAGGAGATTGGCCGCATCAGGGCTGCCTTGGAAGCTGCCGACCCCTTTGAGGTGGCAGGCCTGGTTCGCGCAGGCACACCCATCACTGTGGGCGACTTCACGCTGGAGCCGGATGAAGTGTTGGTGGACGTAGAGGAATTGCCAGGGCTGGCCGTGGCCCTAGAGGGCTCAATTGCCGTCGCTGTCGACACGGAACTCACGCCTGAACTTGAATCTGAGGGCCTCGCGCGGGAGCTGGTTCACCGGCTGCAAGACCTGCGCAAGAAGGCTGACCTGGATATCGCGGACCACATAGTTACGTACATCACCGGCGCAGACGACCGCATCAGCGCTGTGCTGACCACCCATGACGCCTATATCAAGCAGGAAACGCTGAGTGACGCCCTTAGTCAGGAGGCTGCGCCTGACAGCGCTTACGCTGAGGCCCAGGACGTTGAAGGCGCCATGCTCACGCTTGCGGTGCGCAAGGCGTAACCTTCGCCCTGGGGCTCTCGAAGGACGGGCGCTGCTACTCTTCATCATTTTGATTGGGCCATAGCTTCTGGCCAACTAGCCCTTTGGGAGTGCAGAGGGTGAAGCCCGCTGCCGGGGGGTACAGGGGGTGCCCCCCTGTATTTATCAAACGTTCCTGGGTGTGGTGGGAAGGAAGAGTCTCCCCACACCCCTGCCTTACAACGTATACTCACCTCATAGCCGGACGCTCTGGAGGACCCATGGCCGCTAAGAAGATTCGCGTTATCCATAAGCATGAGCGAGAGGTTGAAGTAGCCTCTGGCGCAATGACCCGCGTGGCCGGCGTATCGGAGAGCCTGGGCGGCGCTGAGGGCATTCACCTCGCCATCGCCACCATTCCGCCAGGGCACCGCTCCGAGGCCCATGTCCACACCAACTGTGAGTCCGCCATCTACATTCTCAAGGGCAACGGCTACTTCATGGTGGGCGACAAGCTGGACCAGGTACTGCCCTTTGCCCCTGGCGACTTCCTGTTTGTGCCGCCGGACGCGCCGCACCAGCCCGTCAACGACAACACCGACGAGCCTGTGGAGATGATTGTGGCCCGCAACGCGCCGGTGGAGATAGTTGAGGCGTACGTAGTTTCTGAGAAGACACATAAATAACGGGAGATGCCTGTGGAGTTCAGCGATTTGGAGCGCCTGTTGGAAGTCAGCCGCATGGCCGTCTGCACCGCGTACCGTAGAGACGGACGTCCGCAGATGAGCCTTGTCACCGTGGGGAGCTTCGACGGCGGCCTGGTCTTCACCACGCAAGGAAGTCGCGCCAAGGCCAAGAACCTGGCCCGTGACCCACGCTGTGCGCTCATGGTGGTCACGTCTGACTTCCGCAGCTATGCGGTGTTGGATGGTGACGTTGAACTCCGCACCCGTGAGAACACGGACGCTGAGACGCTACGTCTGTACTTGAGAGAGGTCTACCGTGCTACACGGGGAGGCCAAGAGCACGATAACTGGGAAGAGTACGACCAGGCTATGGTAGACCAAGAGCGACTGGCGGTTATCTTACGTCCGGGCCGCATGGTGGGCGTGCGCCTGCCCTAAACGTCGTCCTCTACGCGCACAATCTCCACCTTCACCTTTGCTATCACGCCAGCAACTACGCCTATAACTGCGAGCGGCGGCGTCAAGAGGATTGCAGCGCCACTCACTGCAACCCCTGCGTTGAGCGGAACGTCAATCAACACATCGCCGTCCGCCTTGCGGACAATCAGCCTGCGTATGCCCCCCTGATGGAGGAGCTTCTTAAGAAGATCCATTAATCCACTCCCTGCGGTTTCAAACGTCTCCGTCCACTTACGTTCCTTGGGGCCTTGGTGGTCATTCATCTTTGTTCCTTCGTCTATCCGCTGATCAACTGCCGCAAGATACCAACTGGGAAAGTTAGGCCCCATTATCCACGGCATGCGTACTGGTGCCTACCCATGGATGACAGGGCGGCGTGGTTGTGCATCAACGTACGGGGTTGATAATCCTAGCGCGGCATCTCTTCTAGCGACACTTCAATGGTGCGCTCGTCGTTTCCCCTGACCACAGTCACAATAACGGTGTCACCCACCGTGTGCATCTGGCGTAGGATGGCTTGCAACTCCAAGACGGTGGTCACGGGCTTATTGTCCAGCGCCACGATAACGTCGCGTCCGCGCATGCCAGCCTTATCCGCAGGCCCATCGCCAACCACCGCCACCACCAGCACACCGGAGTCCACGGAGAGGTTCTCTTCCGCAGCCACCACGGGTGTTACGTCAGCAACGTTCACGCCCAGCCAGGGCCAGATAACCTGCCCGCTCTCAATAAGCTGCTGGGAGACAGGTATGGCGGTGCTCATGCTTACAGCAAAGCCTATGCCTTCAGCCTCCTGACCGCTGGCGAGTTGCCCCCTAATGATGGCGGTGTTTATGCCCACCACCTCACCACGAAGGTTGAGAAGGGGGCCGCCGCTATTGCCAGGGTTGATTACCGCGTCTGTTTGAACTAGGTCATGGAGGGTGACAGTCTGGGAAAGTTGCAGCGTACGCCCCTTGGCGCTGACAACGCCCACCGTCACGCTGCCCTCAAGGCCCAGCGGATTGCCAATTGCAATGACCCATTCACCAATGCGCATGGCGTGGGTGTCGCCCAGCTTGGTGGCCACGATGTTGGGCACCGCACCGTCCTGAAATTTCAGGACGGCCAAGTCAGTGGATGGGTCCCTGCCCACCACCTCAACCTCCAGCCTGCGCCCGTCCGTCATCACCACCTCAACCTTGACACCGTCCTCCACCACGTGATTGTTGGTCAGGATGTAGCCCCGTTCATCAAAGATGACGCCAGAGCCGCGTGCCAGTCCCTGCGTTGTGCGGCCAAACTGGTCTCGCTGCTCTGTTGTGACCAGCACGGAAACAACGCTGGCCATCACCTTGTTCACCACGCTCGCAATGTCTGGGAAGCCTGTAAGCAGTGGCGGTGTCGGCGTTGGGTCTGTTATCTCCGACACTGACGCACCGGTAATGGCCGTTGGAGTGGCGGTGGGTGTTGCCGCAGGCGGCGTTACCAGCGCACATCCTGATAGCACCACAATGGCGCCGGACAGTGCAAAGGTCTGGAACATCCGCTTGAAATTGAACATAGTCCACCTGGGTTGGGGTGCCACACTGAGAATCCCGGCCTCATCTATGTAACGCTCTATCCTGTTAGATGTCAGGAAAGCGCTAGAGGGAACTGATAGCAACCCTCTGGGCTTCTGCCAGTTCGCTCATGCCCCCTATGGCTAGGTCCAATAGCTCGTTCATGGCGTCGCGAGAAAACGGCTTCTCCTCGCCAGTGGCTTGGAGTTCAATGAACTCACCGGCGTCAGACATCACCACGTTGAAGTCCACACTTGCCTTGTAGTCCTCTGAGTAGCACAGATCCAGCATGGGCTCTCCGTTCACCAGCCCCACGCTGGTTGCGACAACCGAATGCAGCAGAGGCACCTTTAACATCGCCCTCTGGCGCACCATGCTGAGCAGAGCCTGGTATAGAGCCACGTACGCCCCTGTGATGGCCGCAGTCCGCGTGCCGCCGTCAGCCTGGATAACGTCACAGTCTATGGTCACGGTGCGTTCTCCGAGCTTGGGCAGGTCAGCAATGGACCGGAGAGACCGTCCAATGAGACGCTGAATTTCGTGGGTGCGACCGCCTGATGCGCTGCGCTGGCGGTTGGTCCGGGTCAGCGTGGAGCGCGGCAACATGCCGTATTCTGCGGTAATCCATCCCTTGCCTGCGCCCTTGAGGAACATAGGCACACGCTCCTCCACGGAGGCTGCGCAGATTACCTTCGTATTGCCTATCTCAATGAGCGCGGAGCCCTCAGCGAACTCTTGGAAGCCCGCCTCAATGCGAATGGGGCGTAGCTGGTTGTTCTCTCGACCATCTTGTCGTGGCAATGTACATCCTTCGTTGTTTGGGAGTTGACTGGGAATCAGAGCGTTGCTCAGACCAGTATAGACTAGCCTGCGAGGGACAACCGATTATTCACGACTCTCCGTCCACCAGCGCCCCCCGTCCGTGACCAGTTCCACGACTCCCCCCAACGATGTTATAAACAGATTCTCTTCCGGCACAATCGCCAACAGCCTGGCTATGATGCCTGGCGTTGGGTGGCCGTAGGTGTTGTCACTGCCTACCGATATCACCGCGACGGAGGGAGCCACTGCTGCTAGGAACGCTAGCGTGCTGGACGTGTCGCTGCCGTGGTGCGCCACTTTGAGGATGTCGGCTGACAACTCACTGTTCTGTCCCAGTAGAACCAGCTCTCCGGCCATCTCCACGTCTCCTGTGAAGAGCACCGTTGCCTCACCAAAATGAAGTACCACAACCAAGCTGTTGTTGTTTGGGTCTGATGATGTGCCAGCCATGGCGGGAGTGGGTGGATGGATTACTTCAAGCCACGTACCGTCTGGCAGCGTCACGACTGTGCCTGCGCGACCGTCCACCAGCGTAGTCTTTGTCGCCGACAACTCACGTAACCATCCATCGTCCTCCGCTACAGGCGGCGTCAGCAGCCGGTCAATCCGTCCCCGCTTGGCCATTTCCGTTATGCCCACACGGTGGTCAGCGTCCGGTTGACTGAGGACTCCAACGTCTATCTGTCTATCCCACACGGGGAGCAAACGGTCCACTGCCAGCAGCGTATCTTCCCCGCTTGGTC
>CAVOAJ010000026.1:0-13046 GCA_963693605.1 Dehalococcoidia bacterium
AGGATGCGTGCCACCGCCGCGCCAACCTCAAAACATAGCTTGGGTGATGGAGCGGGCGGGTCAGGCTCAGCGTCCGCTTTGTCCAAATTGTCACCGCCACGGTTGCGGATGACGCTACTGCCGTAGCAGTTCACGTGGAAGGGGACCACCGGAAAGTCGAACCCTTCACGGTCATAGTCCAGGTATAGCATCGTGTTCATATGAGCGTGGGCCATGCCCTGGTGATGGAGGCTAGTGTAGGAGTAGGGGATGGCGTAGCCCTCCTCCAGCAGCTTACGGGTCAGATACTTGGCCGCCGCCGCGTGGCCCGTGGTCTCAAACGTCTTGTCCCGTGGCTCACCCCACACGTTCTGCGGGTCGCCTATGGCCCAGCCTGCGGGCTTCGCAAAGGGCTGGGTGTCAAACTGGTCACGGATGTAGACGCAGAAGGGAGGGACGATGTCCTCGTGGAAATTCTCGTATTGGTCGTCTCCCCAGATGAGGATGAAATCAGGCTTGAACTCGGCAATCTCGTCCCGCACCTTGCGGTACGCGCCAATCACCTTCTCGCGGTGGATGGCGGCGTTTGCAGTCGCCTTCTCGCCTTCTGGCCCGAACTCTTCGAGCATTTGCTCTGGCCAGTGCTCCGGGTTTTTCCAATCAGCCGGGACTCGCGGACTCTGCAATGCCCGCCGCAGAATGTCGGCCATTGACTCGTCGGGGTAGCCGAAACCGGGGTGATGACTCACGCCCGCGCACATAATCTCGCCCATTTCTCACCTTCCAGTACCGGGATATGGGCATATTATGCCTAGCAGCGTTGGGGGGCAAGATTTTGAAAACCACAGCCCTCATCGGCTACACTATCGGCGATGCTAATACTGGCCCTCTCCCATGACAAGGGCCGCCGGAGATGATGAATGGCGACTGGCAAGGTAACGCCGCTGCGTTACGACCCCGTGGAGATAGACAGCAAGTGGCAGCAGCGGTGGGAGGCTGAAGCTCAGCACCACGTGGCTGATGATGACCCACGCCCCAAGTGGTACGCCCTCACCATGTTCCCGTACCCGTCTGGTGACCTGCACATAGGCCACTGGTACGCGATGTCGCCGTCAGACGCCCACGCCCGCTTCATGCGTATGCGTGGCTACAACGTGCTGCACCCCATGGGGTTTGACGCCTTTGGCCTGCCTGCGGAGAACGCCGCTATTCAGCGCGGCATCCATCCCGCCAAGTGGACCATGAGCAACATTGAGCGTATGCGGGGCCAGCTCCGTTCCATGGGTGCGATATATGACTGGGACCGTGAAGTCATCACCTGCATGCCTGAGTACTACAAATGGAACCAGATATTCTTCCTCCGTATGTATGAGAAGGGCCTGGCCTATCGCGCGAAGGCGCCGGTGAACTGGTGCCCGTCTTGCGCGACAGTCCTTGCTAACGAGCAGGTGGTTGACGGGAAGTGCGAGCGCTCCGGTGACCTGGTGGAGCGCCGTGAGATGGAGCAGTGGTTCTTCCGCATTACCGCCTATGCTGATGAGCTTTTGGACTTTTCCAAAGTGGTGGAATGGCCGGAGCGCATCAAGACCATGCAGAACAACTGGATAGGCCGCAGTGGCGGCGTGGAGATATCTTTTGATATCTCTGAATACGGCCAAGAGCAGAAGGAGATACGCGCCTTCACCACTCGGATAGACACCATCTTTGGTGTCACGTTCCTGGTGCTTGCGCCGGAACACCCACTGGTGCAGCAGGTAACGACTCCAGAACAGCACGACGCTGTTGATGCCTATGTGGAGCAGGCGCGCAGAGCGTCTGAGATTGACCGGCTCTCCACGGATCGAGAGAAGAGGGGCGTTTTCACCGGAGCCTACGCCGTCAACCGGCTCAATGGTGAGCGCATACCCATCCTTGTCGCTGACTACGTGCTGCTGACCTACGGCACGGGCGCAGTCATGGGCGTGCCCGCGCATGACCAGCGGGACTTTGAATTTGCCACCAAGTTTGGCCTGGAGATACGCACCGTTGTCGCGGCCTCTGACTGGGATGCGGACAGCGTTCCGTCTGCGGCGTACATAGCCAAGGACGGCGTCATGGCCAACTCAGGCCAGTTCACCGGCCTACCCGCCGCTGAGGGGTATCAAGCAATAGCCAGCCACGTAGAGACTCAGGGCTGGGGCAAGCGGACCATCACCTATCGCATGCGGGACTGGCTCATCTCCCGTCAGCGCTACTGGGGTACGCCCATCCCCATCGTTTACTGTAACAACTGCGGTACGGTGCCGGTGCCTGAAGACCAGCTCCCCGTCGTGCTGCCAGGGGACGCTGAATTCAAGCCCACCGGGGAGTCGCCGCTCAAGCTTCATCAGGGGTTTGTGAACACGCAATGCCCCGCCTGTGACGGCCCCGCTCTGCGTGAGACCGACACCATGGACACCTTCGTGGATTCATCATGGTACTTCCTGCGGTATACCAGCCCTCACACGACCGACACGCCCTTCAGCGACACCGCCGTCCATGACTGGTGCCCCGTTAACCAGTACACCGGCGGCGCTGAGCACGCGGTGATGCATCTGCTCTACGCCCGTTTCTACGTGAAGGCGTTGCGGGACCTTGGATTTATCCGTTTTGATGAGCCCTTCACCCGGCTCTTCAACCAGGGCACCATCCTGTCCGGCCACGCCAAGATGAGCAAGAGCCGGGGCAACGTTATTGCGCCGGATGACTACGTGAAGGTGCTGGGCGCGGACGTGGTGCGTCTCTACCTGATGTTCATTGGCCCGTGGGAGGGTGGAGGCGACTGGAGCGACACTGGAATCAACGGGATGGCGCGCTGGGCGAATCGTTTATGGGACCTGTGCCTGCGAGACGTATCACGCTTACCTAAGGCTGACGGCTCCGCAGACCGGGACGTCACTCGTGCGTTGCACAAGACCATCCGTAGGGTGGTCAATGACGTGGAGCGCTTCAAGTTCAACACTGCGTTGGCAGCCATGATGGAGTTCACCAACGAAATCACGCCTGCTTATGACGCTGCCACGGTGTCGCTGACTATCTGGCGTGAGGCCATTGAGAAGCTGCTGCTCCTCCTGGCGCCCATGGGCCCGCACATCACTGAGGAGCTATGGGAACGCACCGGCCACACCGGCAGCATCCATGCCCAACAACTCCCCACCTGGGATGACACCCTGACCACTGAAGAAGAGGTCACGTTGGTTGTGCAGGTCAACGGCAAACTGCGTGACCGCATCATGGTGGCGGTTGGCATTAGTGAAGAGGATGCCAAGCAAGCGGCCTTGGACAGCCCTCGCATACGCCCTTACATAGACGGTAAAGATGTGGCCAAGGTCATCTACGTGCCGGGTCGCGCCCTCGTCAGCGTGGTTGTTAAGGGCGAGTAGCACCCGCTGGCGCCTATGCGGTTTCCGGGAAACGACTGAAGCCTGCGAGGCGTGGCCGTACGACCACCGTTGCCCCCACACTTGCTAGACGCTGCATTCCCGCTATCACGGCGTCGTTGGGCTGCCCATAAATCGCGACACTCTCGGTGGTTGTGTACTGCATCACATCGCGCATATATGGGTCGGCCAGCTGCCAGTGTTGCAGAATCGAATCGGAATTGCGATGTACCTGAAGGCCATTGGCAATCATCTGGTCCTCGTCAATGTGGACACTTGCCATCATCTGGGGGCCGTTCTCTTCGAGAAATTTAATCGACTTCGCTGTCGCTTCCTTGAACTCCTCCAGCTTACCCTCATGAATCGCCATGGTGGTGATGAACACTATCGGCTCTGCCAAATTGCCTTTCCTTTCGTCGTAAGACCAGCTTTAGGTAGTACACCGTGTGGAAATCTCTATTACTCTGCTTATTATAATCGCGCATGAATGATAGCGGACTAGCCGTCAGGTGGGCGGAACAAAAGGGCCTGACTTGGAGTAAACTCCCCTCACTTGAGCGGCTATCGCTCAGGTTGAGGAGGCAGTCATGTCCATGTACTTTGGTTGGCGCGGTACCGTTGGCATCGTGAAACCCAGCTATCGCCCCCACGCATTGCAAGACTTTATGAACCTCGTACCGGATGGCGTCGCCGTCATACCCAACCGCCTGGGCGCACGGGAGGGCAGCGATGCAGAGTTCGAGCGCCTAGGAACCATAGTTGAAGAACGGGTCGCTGAACTGGTGGACGTGGGCGCGGATGTCGTTGTCATCAGCGGTACGCCCATCACCACCACTACCGGCGGCCTTGAGGGTGACGCCAAGCTCAGGGCAGACCTGGAGAAGAAACACGGTGTTCCCATCCTCACTGCCACTCAGATGGCCGTCGACTCTTTTCACGCCTTGGGTGTGAAGCGCATGCTCATCATCGACTATATTGCTGACCAGGTTGTCAGAGGCAAGTTCGCGCAACTCTTCAGGGACGCTGGGTTCAAGGTCACCGGCCACGAATTCTTCACTCTTGAGGGCTCCGGCGTACCGTTCGGCGACTTAGGCAAGATACCGCCTCAAGAGGTGTACGCTTTTGCTAAGAAGGCCTACCTGAACACTCCAGACGTGGACGCTATCTACCTGTTGGGCTCTGGCTGGCGGGTGCTACCGATAGTCGAGGTGCTGGAGAACGACTTGAATACCACGGTGGTGACCAACCTCAGCCATGAGTTGTGGGGCATCCGCAAGCAGCTACACATCGACGAGCCGTTGGAAGGCTACGGCCGCCTTCTCCGTGAACTGCCGTAGTGCTGACACCTGATTGTCGTAAGGAGGATTCATGATTCTCGTGACTGGCGGACTCGGATTTATTGGCTTGCACACCGTGCGGCGCTTGCTCGACATGAGTGAGGACGTGGTTGCCACGTACCATCGTGCGTGGGCTGCGCCGTCGTTCCTTGAGAGCGAGTACGGCAAGCGGGTCCACGTGGAGCAGATGGACCTGACCAACCCCTACTCCATTTTCCAGCTTGGCTCCAAGTACGACATCACTGGAATAGTGCACCTGGTAGTGCCGCCGCTGGGAGCATCGTCGCCATCGGAGCAGTACCGGATCAACACTGTGGCACTCTACAACGTGCTGGAGGCCGGGCGGCTCTGGGGCGTCAAGCGCGTGACCATCGCTAGCTCAGTCGCCGTGTACTCTGGCGAGACGGCTGGCCCCTTCAAAGAGGACATGAAGCTCCGTATTCAAGCTGATAACACCACGGAGGCGTTCAAGAAGGCGGAGGAGACCATGGCTCTGTTCTATGGCTCTGCCACGGGGTTGGACGTGGTGTCTGCGCGGATAGCCTTTATCTTTGGCCCCATGTACAACAAGCAACGACGGCTGCGCCACGTACCCATGACGTTCATACAGCAAGCGTGTCGTGCGGCTGTCGACGGTAAGCCCTTCGACCCCGATTTCCTGCCAGACGGCGGCTTCTCTGAGGGTATGGCGATGGACTTCACCTACGTGAAGGACACTGCGCTAGGGCTTGCGACGCTCCAGACGGCGGAATCGCTGCCCAACCGTATCTACAACGTGAGCATCGGTCAGGCCACGACGCTGCGAGAGGTAGTACAGGCTATCCAGAAGGTGCGCCCAGATGCCCAGATACCGCTTAATGATGGCACGCCGCCGGGAATACGCCCGAATCCGTACCTGGATATTGGGCTACTTCAAAAGGACACGGGGTTCAAGCCTGAGTACGGCCTTGAGGGCGGCATCGTCGACTACATGACGTGGCTGGAGCACAACGCGGAGTAGAGGGCTTATTGTCATTGCGAGTCACGGCGTAGCCGGGGCGTGGCAATCTGGTGGAAGGGGGGAGCGTTGGTTCTTCCCAGCCACCCGCCCCGATGCCTTGTTTGGGTAAAGGAAAGAGGGACACCCTCTTTCCATCTCCCGGCAGAGGGGCACCCCTCTGCGCTCCCCTTAGGCAGGAGGGCGCAAAGCTACCCCGACCCCCCTTACAGAATGATGCTGACTGCGCCGTGGTCCCAGAGACCCTCTAGGTCCAGCACCGCGCGGCGGTGTCGTATCTTCAGGTCGCCGTTCTCACGCGTGAGGGTGTAGAGGTACTTGCCCACGTAGGGCGCAACCTGGCCCATCCGTATGCGGTACACGATGAATGATGCAGTCACCTGGAGGTCGTCGCCCTCAGCGCCGGTGACGCGGATGTTGGATATCATCCGTCGTGTGCGGGAATAGGGGTACTCGCGGTAGGCGTGGCGACTCAGCAAGCGCTTCACGCGGCCCGTCAGGCGCGTCATATCGTCGTCAATCAGCGCCAGGTGAGGCTCAGGGTAGCCCTCAGGGAAGTCGGTTGTTGGGACGAAGTACGTGCCGTCCGCCGTGAATAGCGTGAGCCACTCCTCAAGCTGCCAGTCGTCCAGCAGCGCAGCCTCGTTGTAGAGGAACTGCTCAATCTCGTGTTGAAGCTCCATGCTTGTGGGTGGGGCTTTTTTATTTTGTACCATGGTGTGCTCCTAGCTGGATGCCGACTTTGTCAGGTCATGCATGTTGCGTGCCTGGGGAAGGCCCAGCATGTCAGCCTGCCACTGCCGCCAGAAGGCCCGCATCTGTAGCTCGTCGTCTGGCTTGGGAGCACGGTCCATACCTTTGGAGAGGTCATTCCACTCCACCTCAGTGGCTGCGTAGCCCAGTTGGCTGGACTCCAATGCTTCCAGGTCATCCGGACTGGCGAACCCGCCGGGACCCTGGAACAGTGGAATCTCATTGATGCGCGCCTGCTGCTCCTCCGCTGATTCGTTCTTGGGCACTATGGCCCAGCCTGTGATTTCCATCAAACCTGGAGACACGGGCCAGATGGTGCGGAGCGTGGTTTTTCCTACGAAGGCCATGTTGGGGTAGACCAGGAAATTCACGCGACCTGGCGCCCAGTCCTCTCGCTCCTTGCCGTAACGGTGGATCTGCTGTGCTTTCACCTTGTCCAGACGCACCTTTACATCGTCTGTGAAGTGGTCAATCACGCCGCCATACTGACCGGCGCTGCGCTCCCTGCCTGAGAACGCGCCGTGGCCGTGGCCAATGTCTATGCCCCAACTCCGGCCCTTGGGGTCAGTCATGCTGACGCCCTGGTCCTTGAGGTATTGTATGTACGACTGGTGGGTGGTTGGTACGTGATAGCCGTCAACGCTGTTCTCCACCAGGAGCTTCCAGTTGGCGCGGATGGCGTAGCGCACAGGGCCGGGCAGAATTCGGATGCCCCCCTCCGTCTGGTCTATGACAATGTCCAGGAAGACTTTCACGTCACCCAGGTACGAGTCCAGGCTTTGGGCGCTGCGGTCAAAGCAGGCAAAGTAGAAGCCGCGGTACTGCTCAACCAGAGGCGGCTGCATCAACCCCAGCTCTGACTTGTCAAAAGCAGGTGCGTAGCCCTCCTCATCCGGTACGCCAATGAGGTCGCCTTTGTTGTCGTAGGTCCAGCCGTGGTAGAAGCACTGGAAGGCTGCGGCGTTGCCGTAGTCCTGGCGACAGACCATAGCTCCACGGTGACGACAGGTGTTCAGGAAGGCGCGTAGCTTGCCGTCCTTACCGTGTACGAAGAACATAGGGCGGCTTGCCACGCGACGACGGATGAAGTCGCCGGGGTTTGGCAATTCAGACTCGTGGCCCACGTAGACCCAAGAGCGATCAAAGATACGCTCCTGCTCTAGGCGTTGGACCTCCTCAGAGGTCATTGTGGAACGGTGGACTCTGAAGAGCCCCTGTTCCGGATCATCCATGATGAGTTGATCGAGTTTCATGACATTCTCCCTGCCACCCCGTTTTGGGAAGGCAACACGAAACATCGCCATCGTACATCTGGCGGCTGTGGGGTTCAAGGAAACAGTCGTATTACTGAGGGTAGCCTGTAATCATGACATCGTTGCCAATGGTGGTGACTGACACGTCACGCAGGCGTAAGGAGTCCGCTAGATGGTGCGCGCCTTGGCCGCCGACGGGCGTGGGCGCTTTAGCGCCGCCTATCACCACGGGCGATACGCAACCGATGACCTTATCCACAGCTCCAAGGTCAAAGAGAGCGCCCAGGAGAGTGCTGCCGCCTTCCACCAAAACGCTGGTGACGCCACGCTGTCCCAGGAGTTGGAGCAGCGCACGGAGGTCCACACGGCCGTCGTCCCCAGGCAGCGAGACCACTTCCGCGCCAGCATCGACAAGCAAGGAGTGGTCATTTGCAGTGCCTTCAGCAACGGCAACCAGCGTCTTGCCGGACTCAGCCAACATGCGGGCGGTGGCTGGCATACGCCCACTGCTGTCCACCACCACGCGCAGGGGCTGACGCTCCGGCGGCTCAGGCACGTCACGCACCGTAAGCTGAGGGTTGTCTTGAAGGGCGGTCTGGATGCCCACCATGATGGCGTCGCACTCAGCACGTAGGCGATGGACTTCTCGTCGCATCTCCGGCCCGCTGATCCACTGAGACTCGCCGGTGGACGTGGCTATCTTGCCGTCCAGACTCATGGCGAACTTGACTACGACGAAGGGTAAGCCGGTGGTGACGTGCTTGGCGAAGGCCTCGATGACCTGTTGGGCCTCGTGTTCATGGTCGCCGACGGTGACGCGCACGCCCGCCGCTTCCAGCGCGACGATGCCTTTGCCGTTGACGTCAGGGTTGGGGTCCAGTGTGGCGATATGCACTTCAACAATGCCAGCCTGGATGATGGCGTCAGTGCAGGGGGGCGTGCGTCCCTGGTGGGCATGGGGCTCAAGAGTCACGTACATGGTCGCGCCGTTGGCTTTGTCACCCGCCTCTTGCAGCGCGATGACCTCCGCATGAGGGCCGCCGGGCGGCTGTGTGAAGCCACGCCCCATAACCTGGCCGTTCTTAACCACTACCGCGCCTACGGCAGGGTTGGGGCTCACGTTGCCCAGGGCCTTGCGCGCCAATAGCAGCGCTTCTTCCATGGGGTCCATTGCGGGTTTCCTACGTTGGTCTCACCAGGCGAGACCACTCCAAGGCTGTGCTATTTTGAGTCAGGTTTGAAGTCCTCGTGGATCTTGCTTGCGGTGGGTTCCTGCTGGCCCTGGTACTTGCTGCCCAGTTCCTTGGAACCGTAGAGACGCTCCGCAGGTTCCGTCAGCCTCAGAAAGGATATCTGGCCAATCTTCATGCGGTGATAGAGCGTGATGGGGAGCTTGGAGACGTTGCTCAACTCCAGGGTGAGATGCCCCTTCCAGCCGGGGTCCACGTAACCCGCAGTGGAGTGGATGAGCAGGCCAATGCGTCCCAGGGAGCTTTTGCCTTCCAACCTTGCTACCAGGTCATCGGGGACTTCAACATGCTCCAAGGTGCTGCCCAGCACAAACTCACCAGGGTGGAGCATGAACGGGTCATCGTCACCAATGACCACCATGTCGGTCAGGCGTTCCGTCTGTGCACGGATGTCCACGTACGGCACGCGGTTGTTCTGGAAGACGAGGATTTGACGATCCAGGTGCAGGTCAACGCTGGCAGGCTGGATGCAGCCCTCACCCAGCGGCTCAATGATGATCCGGCCTTTACCTATCTCAGTACGGAGGGTGCGGTCACTGAGGACCATGTGGTTCACCGCCTTGGTGGTCCGAAAACGAATGTTGAATGTACGCTACGGGTGCCGGGCTATTCTAACAACCACGGGCGTGATGCGGTAGCGCCGAGGTTTTGGTGCTGTGAGGTACCGTATGCCAGGAAGGCTCTAGGCGCGCTTAGTAATATACGGCGTTGCCGCCGCCGCCAGCAGCCACCACAGTGTCGCCAGTGATGGCCAGCGACCTTGGCGATGCGAGGAACGTCACCACATTGGCAATGTCACTGGAGTCCACCATCTGCCGGATAGCGTTCCGGGAGATGATGTCCTTCTGCATCTCATCAGGCGTCTTGCCCTGCGCCTTGGCCATGGCCTCCAGTCGTTGAGGCCAAATCTCCGTCCGTGTTTGGCCTGGGTGCACCACTGTCACGTTGATGCCGTAGGGCGCAAGGTCGTTGGAGAGCGTCTTGGTCAGGTACACGACCGACACGTTGCGCATGCCGCCGCTGTAATTGCCTGCGTTCCGTGCGGCCAGGCCGGAGATGTTGATGATGCGTCCCCAGCCGTTTTCTTTCATGTTGGGCGCCAGAGCCCGTGCGCAGCGGAGGTAGCCCAACGTCTTGCCGTTGTAGTCGCCCAGGAACGCCTCGGCGTCCACCAGGCCAGCGTCGGGGTTTTCACCGCTGCTAGCGCCGCCCACAGCGGCGGCGTTGTTCACCAGGATGTCTATGTGGCCCAGGGCCGCAAGAGCCTCTTTCGCCATGTTGGCCACGGACTCATTGTTAGAGGTGTCTCCCACAACAGGGACAATGCGCCTGCCGGTCTCCTTGCTCAGCTCCTCAGCTGTGGCCTGGAGCGTGTCCATGTTGCGGGCACTGATCACCACGTCCACGCCTTCATTGGCAAGCTGCCGTGCAATGGCCTTGCCAATGCCACGGCTCCCGCCGGTGACCAGCGCGGTCTTTCCCTCTAACTGTAAGTCCATGCTCTCTCCTCAACCGGCGTAGGCCGGAGAAACTACGTTGCGAATGTGGTGGCGAACACCAGCGCGACAATGGACATGAGCTTGATCAAAATGTTGAGAGACGGCCCAGAGGTGTCCTTGAACGGGTCGCCGACGGTGTCGCCAACGATTGCCGCCTCGTGGGCAGAGGTACCCTTGCCGCCATGTGCGCCAGACTCAATGTACTTCTTGGCGTTGTCCCACGCGCCGCCGGAGTTGGCCATGGTGATGGCAAGCAACGCGCCGGTGGCAATAGCGCCAATGAGCAGACCGCCGACGGCCTCAGCGCCCAGGAAGGGAATGAGACCAACGATTATGGGTACGATAACCGCCAGAAGGCCGGGGAGAATCATCTCCCGCAGCGCTCCCTTGGTTGAAATGTCCACGCACTTGGCGTACTCAGCCTTGACGCCCTCTTTACCCTCTCGCAGGCCGGGAATCTCTTTGAACTGCCTGCGTACTTCTTCCACCATGTCCTGGGCTGCGCGGCCCACGGCCTCCATGGTCAAAGCGCTGAAAACAAATGGCATCAGCGCACCAAGGAGCAGCCCCACCAGGGTGGAGACGTCCAGGATGTTGATGACGTCTAACCCAACAGCGCTGGCGTACGCAGCAACCAGGGCTAGGGAGGTCAGCACTGCGGAGCCAATGGCGAAACCTTTGCCTGTGGCAGCCGTGGTGTTGCCAAGGGAGTCCAGGGCGTCTGTGCGGTCACGCACCTCTGGGTCCAAGTGCGCTTGTTCTGCGATAGCTCCTGCGTTGTCAGCGACAGGCCCGTAGGCGTCTGTTGCCAGTGTGATGCCAAGGGTTGAGAGCATGCCGACTGCCGCAATGGCGATGCCGTACAGCCCTGCGAGCTGGTGCGCACCAATAACCGCTGCTGCAATGACAAGCAACGGGATGATTGTGCTCAGCATGCCTGTAGCGAAACCGGTGATGATGACGGTAGCTGGGCCCGTGGCTGTCCGGGCGGCAATGGCCTTGGTGGGGCTGTATTCATAGCTGGTGTAGTACTCAGTGCTCAGGCCAATAATGACGCCTGCGCCCAGACCAACGCCCACCGCGCCAAACACGTTCCATACCGCAGTCATGCCAAGGTCATTCTGGACAGTGAAGAGCCACCAGATGGCGACGAAGGAACCAACAAGCCCCATCAGACTAGCGGCAAAGATGCCGCGCCGAAGGGACCAGAGCAAGTTACCAATGGTGGCCGTCTCACCTGTGCGCACAATGAATGTACCGAGGATGGACGCGATAATGCCGACACCGCCAATGAGGAACGGGAGCACGGTGCCTGGTGAATAAACGCCTGCGGCGCTACCAACGACAGCCGCGCTGCCAGCCAGCGCCAGCGTCGCGATGATGGCGCCCACGTAGGATTCAAAGAGGTCCGCGCCCATACCGGCCACGTCGCCCACGTTGTCGCCAACGTTGTCAGCAATCACAGCCGCATTCCGGGGGTCGTCTTCAGGGATGCCCGCCTCCACCTTGCCGGCCAGGTCACCGCCCACGTCAGCCGCTTTGGTGTAGATGCCGCCGCCCACACGGGCGAACAGCGCGATGCTTGATGCGCCGAAGCTGAACCCGGCGACGATAGTCGGGTCCTCAAAGATTAGCCAGAGAACGGCAGCGCCGATGATGCCGATGCCAACGACGCTCATTCCCATTACGCCGCCACTGGAGAAGGCGACACGGAGCGCCGGGTTCAGGCCTGTCCGCGCAGCTGCCGCGGTACGCATGTTGGACTTAACTGCAATGCGCATGCCTGCGAATCCTGTCAACGCGGAGGCCAAGGCCCCCACGAGGTAAGCGTAAGCAACCTCAGGTTCCTGGGCTTCACGGGCAATCCCAAGGACCAGCAGTATGACAAAAACAATGGCTACAAACCCGGCAAGCATGGTGTATTCACGCTTGAGGAACGCATTGGCGCCTTCCTGGATAGCCGCGCCAATTTCCTGCATCAACTCAGTGCCTTCCTCTTGCTTGAGGACGCGCATTGCCAGGAATCCTGCGAATAGAAGGGCGAGTACGCCCGCTACGATGACCAAAATGAACCCGGTCATGATGCCTCCTTACAATTCTGAAAGGAGCCCTGTCCGTCATGGAAGGGCTCCTTTAACGAGTGCTGCTAGCTAATTCACGAGTGAAAACGTTACCATCCGCTACGAGTGTCGTCAAGGTAATTGGCGGGCAGAGTTGTGACAGTTACGTGACTACTGTGCGGGGCTATTACGCTCCGCCAGCGCCTACTGTAGCTTCAACAGTGATTGCCTTGTCAGGGCACGCGGTCACGCATTCCATACAACCGATACATGCTGCTTCATCAACTGGCACTGCCTGTATGCCGCCGCGGACCTTTATCTTAAACGGGAAGAACGGGTTGCGTACGGTGGTGGGCCGCATCTGAAAAACGTCGGTGGGGCAAACGTCCAGGCAGGTCTCCTTGCCTTCGCAGGCGTGGTCGTTGACGGTGACTTTCCAGGTAGCCATGGGTGTCTCTTGTTTCATGGGAGGCTGAAAGCCTACTTCTCGTGTTCCGCCAGCAAGCGCTCCAGCCTGCGT
>CAVOAJ010000027.1:0-12922 GCA_963693605.1 Dehalococcoidia bacterium
AGTCTGGGCCTGTTTAAACGTCGGATAGCTAGTCCTTTGTTCCCACTGCCGAAGTTTTTTCTCCCGAAGAGCTTCCACCGCCGCCTCGACAGTGGGATAAGACCACTCTCTTGCCCAGCGCAACATTGCAGGGTTTATGAATGCTTGTGTGGTTGCCATAGTCAGTTACTAACGTACCGTTAAGATAATATGCCGATTTCGGTGCAAACTCAAAGACGCAATTGTTGGGTTATGGTTAGGTTTCAAAGAAACAAGAGCATAGCATACGATTCAAGGGTTCATCCGCCCCCTCCTGTCAAACAGGCAATCCGTGGCCTTTTCGTCTTTCCAATCGACTCGTGAGAGCGCTCACATTTGAGGAGTCGGCCCGTTGCCTGCTGCGAGAGCGTGAGCACCACTCACCCCCCCCACCTACCCTGCCCTTCCCACGCCTGGTAAGCTTGTGCGCAATCGTAGTCAGATAGGGAGCAGCCCATGAGCACGTCCGCAGGACCAGTTATCTCCGTTACCGTTTGGTCAGACTTCATATGACCCTGGTGCTATGTCGGCCTGGAGCGGCTGAACCAGTTAGGTAAAGAATTCAACCTTGAGGTGACGGTCAAGCCTTTCTTGCTGCGACCCGACCTCCCGGACGAGGGCGCGCCTCGCCAGGCACGTCCCGGTGAGATTGAAGGCCAGTTGAACCCACACCTGCGTGAGGTTGCAGACGCCACCGGCCTCACCAAGATGAAGCGACCGCCATGGACGTCGAACTCACAGAAGGCGTTGCAAGCGGCCGAGTACGCACGAGAGCAAGGCAAGTACCTCCTCTTCCATGAAGTGACGTACAAGGCGTACTGGGAAGACGGCAAGAACATAGGTGATATGGCCGTGCTGCAAGAGCTGGTGGAAGAGGCTGGCATGGAATGGGCGCCCGTCAAAGAGGCCCTGGATGAAGGCAAGTACTGGACAGCAGTCATGGCCCAGTACCAGGAGGCCCAGGACCTGGGCTTCAACGGCATCCCGGCCTTTGTCATAGGCGGGTTCGGGTTCACCGGAGCGCAGCCCATGGAGGTGTTCCGCATGGTGGCCAACAAGGCTATCGAGGCCATGGAAGCGCCGGAAGACGAGCCGGTAGACCACCCCAGTAGTTGAGTAAACATAAGTGACCGTGGACTTCGACACCCTCACACCCGGACAGCGAATCGTAGACAAGCCGCTGGTAATTTCAGCGGCAGTCGCTGACGCCTACCGGCGCGCCGTGGAAGACGGGTCGTCACTGGATGGCGCGCTCGTACCGCCGACAGCGGTGGCGGCGCTGGCGCTGGCAGCAGTCATGGACGCGGTGTCGCTGCCAGCGGGGGCCGTACACACGGCCCAGGAACTGGAGTTCACAGCGCCCGTCCCACCGGACGCATCGCTCCAGTGCACGGCGGAGGTGGCGCAGAACAGCGTACGCGGCGGCGCACGGTTCCTCACGTTGCAGTTCCAGGTGAGCAACGCAGAAGTGGTTGCGCTGACGGGACGCAGCAGCATCCTGATACCTATGAATGGCGCAGAGGCATGACGGCTCCAGAGACGTTGCCTGAGATAACCCACGCCGTCACGCAGACGCAGGTTGACGCCTACGCGGAGGCTAGCGGCGACCACAACCCGCTCCACACTGACGCGGAATTCGCAGCCTCCACCCCTTACGGCAGGACGGTGGCCCACGGTATGCTAGTACTAGCGTTCATCTCAGAGATGATGACGAACGCATTTGGCGAGGTCTGGGCATCCGGCGGCAAGCTCAAGATACGGTTCCGAGCCCCGGTGTTCCCAGGAAGCACGATTACGACAGTAGGCGTCTTGCGCGGCAGCCCCACAAACGGAGAAACCGCGTACGAGGTAGCCTGCAAGGACCAGGACGGACAGGACGTCATCACCGGAGAGGCGCGAGTCCCCTGGGCATCCGCCTGACCAATACGGGAGAACTATCACCGTGACGAGCAATCAGCCCAGACATACCATTGCCCTGGACGCCATGGGTGGCGATGTGGCCCCCAGTGAACCAGTCAAGGGCGCAGTGTTGGCGGCCAGAGAATACGGACTACGCGTCCTCTTGGTGGGCGACGCTGACGCCGTCCACACCGAACTTGCCAAGTACGACACAACCGGCCTGCCCTTGGAGGTCGTTCCATCTGAAGGCGTCATTGTAGAAGGCGAGCACCCCGTGCTGGCGTTCCGACAGAAGCCCAGCGCCTCGGTGGCTGTCGCCGCAGGGCTGGTGAAGGATGGCAAGGCAGACGCCTTTGTGACCATGGGCTCCACCGGCGCTGCTATGGCGGTCTGTGTCCTGACGTGGGGGCTATTCCCCGGCCTGAACCGTCCGGCCCTTGGCGGGAACTTCATTGGGCTTGCGCCAAAGACCACCATCGTTGACCTGGGTTCTCAGGTGGACGTAAAGCCGGCACAACTGTTGAACTTCGCCACGCTGGGCTGCTCCTTCGCTCAACATTACCTTGGCGTAAAAGAGCCACGCGCCGGTCTGCTGAGCGTCGGCTCGGAGGCGGGCAAGGGCAATAAGCAGGTGCAGGAAGCCTACGCCCTGTTTGAAAAAAGCTCCCTGCGGTTTGTGGGCAACGTGGAGGCTCATGAGATTTTCACCGACAAGGCCGACGTGATTGCCTGCGACGGCTTTGTGGGCAACGTATTGTTGAAATACACGGAGGGGCTTGGCCTTGCGCTTGAGGCATACCTCACCGAGGCTCTTGGCCCCGATTCACCGGTTATCGAAGGGCTATCAGGGCTGGCCAGCGCCGCCGAGCAAGGCGGTGGGCCACTCTTTGGCGTCAACGGGCTGGTCATCATTGGTCATGGACGCTCCAAGGCAGAGAACATAGCTCACTCCATTTTCACCGCCAGCGATATCGCTGCCGCGGGCCTCATCGACGCCATGCGAAACGACCTCTCTTCAGCGCTGGAAACCGTTAGCGCACAGGTGGAGAACTAACCATGGGCAAGTTGGACGATAAGCGGGCGCTGGTCACAGGTGCAAGTCGTGGCATTGGCAAGGCGGTGGCGCTACGGTTAGCTGCCGAGGGCGCGAAAGTGGCGGTCAACTACAACAGCAACAAGGCGCTTGCGGAAGCAGTCGTCAGCGAGATAACCAACGCAGGCGGCGAGGCGCTGCTCATCCAGGCAGACGTGGCGCAAGCAGATCAGGTTGAGGCCATGGTGCAACAGGTGGCTGACGCCTGGGGCGGCCTGGACATCCTGGTGAACAACGCGGGAGTCACTCGCGACAACCTCATCATGCGCATGACTGAGGAGGAGTGGGACACCGTGCTTGGCACCAACCTCAAGGGAGCGTTCCTCTGCACCAGAGCGGCGGTGCGGCTCATGCTCAAACAGCGTTGGGGACGCATCATCAACATGTCGTCCGTCGTGGCGCTGGCGGGCAACCCCGGCCAGGCCAACTACGCAGCATCCAAAGCGGGGCTCATTGCACTGACCAGGAGCATCGCCAAAGAGGTGGGCTCCCGCAACATCACCGTGAACGCGCTAACGCCGGGGTTCATCACCACGGACATGGTGGAGACGCTGTCGCAAGAGACCATAGACACCATCAAACAACACATACCGCTGGGACGCCTTGGCGCGCCGGAAGACGTGGCCGGGGCCGTGGCCTTTCTGGCCAGCGACGACGCCAGCTATCTGACGGGGCAGGCTATTGGCATAGACGGGGCCATAGCCATCTAGCAGCCCTCTTACACAACGTACGGACGTAAGGAGCATCAATGGTATTTGAAAAAATTGAACACACCGGCCCAGGCGACCGGATTATGGTGATAGTGGCGCATCCGGACGATGCGGAGTTCATGTGCGCGGGCTCAGCAGCCAAGTGGGCGCGAGAAGGCAAGGAGATCATCTACCTGCTGGGCACCAGCGGCGACAAGGGAACGTCAGACCGCACGATACGCCCAGCAGACCTGGCAGTAATCCGTGAGGCTGAACAACAAGATGCGTGCAAGACCATTGGCGGCAGTCACGTGGAGTTCCTACGCCATGAGGATGGCGTGCTGGTAAGCGACATTCAACTGCGCAAGGAGATTGTCCGCGTCATCAGACGGTTCAAGCCCAGCGCGGTGATAACCCAGGATCCGACCTCCCGCTGGATGAGCGGTCGCTATATAAACCACCCGGACCACCGCGCCATGGGCGATGCCACCATGGACGCTGTGTTTCCATCAGCCAGGGACTACCACGTCTTCCCTGAACTTGTGATGAATGAGGGTTTGGAGCCGCACATTGTGGAGCATCTGTACCTGGGCGCTCACGGCGGACCTTACGATGTTGCGATAGACATAACCTCTTCCATTGACGTGAAGATTGCAGCGCTGAAATGCCACAAGAGCCAGATGCCAGACTCGCCATCGGTTAACGTTGACGACTACATCCGCTCCATGGCCAAGGACACCACTGGAGAAACAGGGTACGAGTACGCCGAAACCTTCCGGTACTTCAACCTGGCCCCTCTCGCATAATCCGCCTTACACACCACGCACGCTGGTTGAAGTTGAGGGCATCGCCGCCCTTGACCAGTAGGCCAGCTTGACGGCGCACCGCCCTACTCCCTACCCTCACCCACGAGGCCAGGACTGGCCTCTATAGCCCACGCTAAGGAGGCTTATCATGCGGCAGGGATTCCGAGTCATCGACGCTGACACTCACGTTAATCCATCGCTTCAACTGCTACTGCGCTACGCGGAGGGGGACAAAGCCAAGATGGAGGAGCGGCTGAAGCCCCACACGCTGATGACCAAGCGCCGCAGCCTTGCCGACTCCGCGACTGAAGAACACGATATGCTCTCCATCAACCCCGTACGCTACAACCGTGTGGCGGGACAAAAGGGCGGCGGCGGCAGTCTGCCCCGCACCGGTGCCCAGCATAACCTCATGGGCCGCACGAAGTTCACCACCAGCAAAGAGTTCTCTATCGCTACCGCAGAGGACAACCCCGCAGGCCGTCTGGTGGACATGGACATTGAGGGCAGGGACATCGACTTCATCATCCCCGGCACGTGGGCCTATGCAGCAACCTCCCTGGAGCTAGACCTGACGCTCCAGCTTTTCACCTCGTACCACAACTACATGTCAGACTTCTGCTCAGAGGACTCACGCAGGCTGAAGGGGCTCATTATTGCGCCCTGCACCGACCCTGAGTGGGCCGCCGCTACCATACGCAGGTACGCCAAGGAGGACTGGGCCGCCGCAGTGTGGCCTGTGCTACCAGAGGGCATGCCCATAGATGACCCCGACCTGGAACCCATCTGGCAGGCCGCCAGTGAAGGCGACTTCCCAATTCTCTACCACTCGTTCCACGTGATGTCGCCCTACTTCCCTGGCTACAGGGACGTATGGGACAACGCGGTCATGGGGCGCACCGCAGGTCAGACCTGGGGCGCTGCACGGTTTATTGCGTTCATGGCCATGAGCGGCGTGCTGGACCGCTACCCTAACCTGCGGTTGGCCCCGGTGGAGGCCGGTCATGGTTGGCTCCCTCACTGGCTCATCCGGCTTGGACGCCAGATTGAATACGTGAGCGGCTCGGTGCCGCAGGACCTGAAGCACACGCCTTTGGAGTACGCGCAGATGGGACGCATCTTCTGCGGCATTGACTACAACGAAGGGCCTGAGATGACCAAAGCGGTCAATGACGTGATTGGCCCAGACATCCTGATGTACCAATCTGACTACCCGCATCCAGAGACGTCCTATCCAGACACTACAGACTTGGTGCTGGGCTGGAAGGAACTTCTGGGAGCAGAGGCTATAGGCAAGTTGATGTGGGAGAACGCCGCCAGGTGCTTCCGCCTCACCACCACACCTTGGTAGCGTAGCTCCGGCTGCCAAAGAACTGCGTAGTACCAACAAGAAGCCCCAGGGCGTTATCACCCTGGGGCTTCTTACATAATCACAACGTGGGGGTACCTTTAACGGTTGCTACTCCCAGGGGCCGAGGAAAGGCTCACCTCGGTACGTATCGGTAGTAGCATCCAGCGCGTCCGGCCAAGCACCAGCCTGCACTTTGCGACGCATTTCCGCAGGCTTAGGCTTTCCGTCCCAGCCTATCTGCTCCATCTCACAATAGAGCTGGATGCAGTGACCCTCAGGGTCAAGTACGTGAGCAGCATAGTCTATGCCGGGATGCAACTCCTGGGGGATAGCGTCGATGACTGGTACGCCGTGCTCTTTGAGGAAAGCCACCGCATCACGAAGCTGTTGGTAGTTGGCCAGTTTCACGCCAAAGGCCATGTTGGTAGTGTGATCACTCAGGCCCAATGCCTTGCGTAGCGCAATGGGGTAGAGCGCCATTGAGTGGTGCTCCGTGTTGACCCGTAAGAACGCGCATTTATAGCCCTGCCATTCCACCTCTTCACAAAGAGTAAAACCCAATGCGTCTTGGTAAAAGGCCTTGGAAGCCTCCACGTCTTCAACAAACAAGCTCACGGGTCCAATGCCTACAATTTTGAAGGGCCGGGGCATCATGATACCTCCCACCTCATAGGTGGCTGGCATCTGTTCCGCATACCTATAGCCTGAGAGCAGGTCCACCCCTTCAGCCAGCGCGTCCTGTACCTCTTGAAACTCCGATATCTGCGGCAGTGGAGGCGCTTCACGGAAGCCCCGCTTATACATGGACAGCGGCTTGCTGTGGCCATTCCAGCCCACCTGTTCAATGCCGTAGTACAACTCGTTAGTGTGGCCGTCAGGGTCATAGAGATAGGTATGCCAATTAGAGCCGGGCATGTCACGGCCTGCGCGTTGCAGGTTCACCCCCTGCTCACGGAACCACTTGATGGCGTTACCCACCTCCGCCAAGCTGCCCACCTGCCAGGTGATCTGATTGATGGTCACTCCTGGCTTGAATTTGCGCTCGGTATCCATCCACTCCCGTGCTTGCTTGTTAAACAGGACAAACGAGTGGTGGTCGCTCCCGAAGCGAGTGAAGTACCCGTTCGTGTCGCCAAAGGCCTCCATCTGCTTCACCTGTTCAGGCGTGGCACGGCTGCGGAACAGGTCACGGGCATCGGATATGCGGAAACCTAAGAGTTCTGTATAGAAATGAAGGCACTCCTCCATTTTTGTAACGTTGAACCCAAAGTGGCCCAGGCGTCGCGCCTTGAAGGGCCGGTCCAACAGAACACCACCAACGTTGAACTGTGTCTGGACAGATGTGGCCATTTCAACCTCCTCGTCTCGTCACTAACGCTACCCATTCCAGCAATCAGCTGAGGGTATACGCCTCGCGTACGAGGGTGTCAACGCTAGGCTTCGACGGGTTCCGTGGCAAGGGCAAAGGCGGGTTCGGAAAGGGTGGCTGTGGTATCGCGGTCAGCTACCAGCAGGGTCGCGTCAGGCGCGGCATGTTCTTGGCGCACCAATGCCAGGCCAATGAGCGTGCCGCCACCAGGGACCTGCGCCACGGATGTGACGACGCCAGCGGCAACGCCGTCCGTCGATTTGAGGGCATCGCCAATCTGTGCGTTGCCGCTGAAGGTCACTGCCATGAGGCGGCGTTGCACCTTCTGGTAGGTGTTCAGTCGCGCCACCACCTCTTGGCCAATGTAGCAGCCCTTGTTAAAGCTGATGGCTCCCTTGAGGCGACTCTCCAACGGGTTAGTATCGTCACCAAACTCAGCAGCATGAACGGGCATCCCATGCTGTACTCGATAGGCCTCCCGCGCCTGATAACCGGTTGGTACGGCACCCGCCTGCGTAAGGGCTTCCCAAACGCCTGTAGCGGCGGCGACGGGTACGATGATTTCATAGGTAGGCGTCCCCACGCTCAGCGTGTGCCAAACGAGTACGTCGGCATTCGACAATGCATATGCGCGTGAGTGGAAGGTTGGCAGGCCGGAGACGTCGACGCCAAGCCCCTCAAGGAGCGTTGCCGCGCCGGGGCCAGCGAGGCTTAGCTGGGCCGTGTCTGCGGAGGCGTCTTCAACCGTGACGTCCTCAGCAAAGGTGTAGAAGTCTATCCACTCAACAACGGCCTCCTGTCGGCCAGGACTGGTAAGACAGAGCAGATAGTCGTCCGCCGCAGTCAGCGTTAGCAGGTCAACCACGCGGCCTTTACTGGTGGTCAGCACCGAGGGCATACCTTCGCCGGGCTCCAAGGTCTCCAGCTTGTTGGTAGTCAGACGGTCCAGCAAGTCAAGGACATCCGCGCCACGCAGGCGGAGTCGTCCCACATGAGAGCGGTCAGTCACCCCCACACCAGACTCCAAGGCGGCGAACTCGACGGCAGGGTCGCCATAGTGGGCGGCCCCTGCGTTCACCTGTGTTAGTGCTCCGTCAGGCATTGGGCAAAAGCTCCTGAAAGCAAAGACCGCCGACTGAGGTCAGCCGGCGGCACGTTCACTATTACCGATACTAAGGGGTGGCTAGACGGAGAAGGAGGTGCCGCACCCGCAGGCTGTCTTGGCGTTGGGGTTGTTGAACACAAACCCTTTGCCGTTCAGGCCGCCTGAATAATCCAGCACGGTACCTGCCAGGAACACGTAGCTCTTCTTGTCAACGGAGAGCCGGACGCCGTGTTCCTCAATAATCTTGTCATTCTCTCCAGCCTCAGGGACTATGTTCAAGTCATAGGTGAGGCCGGAGCACCCGCCGCCCTTCACGCCAACGCGGACGGTGTACCCTTCTTTGCCATCGACCATCATGAAGTGCCGGACGTGTTCCGCCGCAGTCTCCGTAATGTTGATGGTCAGCGGTTGCTGCATGGTAGCCATATAACAAACCCCCTTTGGGTGTTCACTGTCTGTATGCCGCGCGGAGCGCAGACTCTATTCACTATAGATAGCGGTTGATACTCCGTCAAGCTCAATATGCTGGCGCCCTCAGTCCACCTTGCGTATTGGCGGATACGTAAGAGCCAGCAAGCCGGTGCCTAGCGCACAGACCGATCCGAAAATGATCAGGGCTACCTGTGTCCCCAGGAATGCAGATGCAAAGCCAGCGCCAGCCGCGCCAAGTGTTACAAACGCCTGGTCAAGTCCTATCAACGCCATGGTGCGCCCCCGCATCTCCACCGGCGACGCCTCCATGAGCAGTGAGGTGATCAGTGGCTGGAATGTGGACTGGCTAACACCCACCAACCACCCCAGGGCAAATGACACCCAAATGACCGGTAGGTAGGTGGTGGCGGAAAAAACCACAAGCAGCGTGCCGTAAAGAGCAACTGCACCCAACAACAACATGCCACGGTGGTGGCTGGGGTTGGCAAAGGCAACAAGCAACGCGCCGGTAATGCCACCCAAGCCAATGACCGCCACGAGGAGTCCGAAGCCGCTGCCGTCCAATCCCAAAACATCACTTGCCACAAGAGGGACAAAGACCTGAATGAACGTGGCGCCAAACATGAAGTAGATGAACGCCGTGATCAAGCTGCCCCTGGCCGCTGGCGCTCCCCAGGCAAATTTTAGGCCCTCTGTAAGGTCACGGAGCACCCGCCCCGCCCCTTCAAACCGCCGCTGCTCCGTGGGAGGAATACGAAGTTGGAGCAGAATGGGAACGCCCACCGCGGCAAGCACGGAGATGATGGCAAATACCACTCCCTCATTGAAAACAGCAACAAGGAACCCGCCCACAACTGCGCTGGTGACACGCATAATTTGCACGCTACTGCTCATGAGGGCAACCGCATTGACCACGCCGCGCGGTGGCACTACGGAGCCC
This sequence comes from Dehalococcoidia bacterium, assembly GCA_963693605.1. Taxonomy (GTDB): domain Bacteria; phylum Chloroflexota; class Dehalococcoidia; order Lucifugimonadales; family Australimonadaceae; genus JAQBVZ01. Next base: position 9,703 of record CAVOAJ010000027.1, read on the forward strand.
ACCATGGCACGCCGGGTGGTCTGCTCAAAGGCCTGAGACGCTCCACGCAGGAGGGCGTACGTGTAGATGTGCCACAACTCCACACCACCCGTGAAGATGGCGATAGCGAACCCTGCGGATATGATTGCGATGTACGCTCTAGTGGCTATGAGGATCTTCCGGCGGTCCCACATATCGGCTATAACGCCTGCCCACAGCCCAAGAATCAGCGCGGGCAATGTCCGCGCGGCCATCACCAGCCCAAGCTGGACGGCTGAGCCGTCAGTGATGCGGAGCACCAAAATAGGCAGCGCAATCATCTGCAGCCAGAAGGCTCCGGCGCTAGTCATCTGAGCCAGCCAGAGATACCTGAAGTTGGGGTAGCCTATGGCATAGAAAGTACGACCGAAAACGCCAGACGGCTGGCGGTATTGGTCAGCCGGTGAGGTTGCATCCTCCGGCGTATGCTCAGAATCTCGCATGGTGAAGGGCCTCTCGACAGCAAACCAGGGAGGGACGCGCATGGTCCCGGCAGTCCGGTGGGGGAAATCATGGGTACGTGGCGTATATCAGTTTAACACTGAATGAGATGGCTGCCAGGCATTTAATGACGAGGTGCGCCGCCATCAGCGGCAGTAGTGTAGGATTGCGGAAACAGTAGCTAAAGTAATGCTAACAGGCCGTATGGGCATACTGTTCATATCGAAACCGAAAAGTATAGAATAAGGTGACTCTTAACGCCGAGCCGAGGTGTGATTGGATGATCACAGAGTTTGTTAAGGTTGCCACCATTGGTGACCTAGACGATAACGACATGATGATGGTAGAGGCAGAGGGAGACGAATATCTCCTGGCCCGGATCAATGGCGAGTACTACTGCATAGACAATTGGTGTACTCATGCCCAGGCGATGCTTGACCAGGGTGAGTTGTTCCCCGCAAGCTATGAAGTGGAGTGTCCTCTGCATGAGGGCCGCATAGACCTGCGAACTGGCGAGCCCACGAGCCTGCCCATTGAGGACGGCGTGGCCCACTTTGCGGTCAAGGTTGAGGGCGATGATATTCTCATTGGCCCAATAGCGTAATAACCATCACAGGCAAGCCATTGCCTAGCAAACACGGGGTTCAAACGGGCACCAGGGCATATGCCTTGGTGCCCGTACTACGTTTCTCTTAAAATTTCCCTTCTCCATAACGCCAGGTGTGAGCGCCATGACCGCTGTGCCGAACATAGACCAACCAACTCGCCCAGGCTACCTACGCGAATTTGGCGGGACCGGCAGCCCTGTAGTCCTCGTTGGTGACATCCTGGGCGGCTACGCCTCTTGGTCACCTCATGCAGAACGCCTCACGCCAAACTGGAGAGTCATTGGTGTCAGCCCGCTAGTGGTGCTGGAGGCCGCAGAGGGGCGGATTGCTCCTGCTGAATGGAGCGTCCCACTGGAGAGCGCGGCGCTGGAAGCGGCCTTGAACGCAGCCGGAGTGGGAAGAATTCACCTGGCAGGGTGGTCTCTAGGCGGGACCATTGCGCTGGACTTTGCGCTGAGGCGGCCAGACCTTATCAAGAGCCTCACGTTGATAGAACCGCCTGTGTGGTGGCTGCTCCGTCAGACCGGCCAAGACTCGCCAAGCCTGCAACCCGCCGCTGATTGGTTTCGGAGTTTTGGCGACAAGGACATCACGGAGGAAGGGCTGGCTGGGTTCATGGTGAAAGTAGGCGGCACGGAACCCGATGTGGATCCACGACAAACGCGGGCGTGGCGACTGGCCTGGACTCACCGGCTAGCCATTGCCAGTTCATGGCGCGTGATTGGCCACGAAGACGACCCCGCGCGCCTCAGCAGTCTCCGTATGCCAGCGCTGCTGGTACGAGGCACAGAGTCTCTGGCGCGAGACCGCCTTATTGCAAGCACACTCAAGGAACACATTCCCCATGCCGCTCTGCTAGAACTTCTGGGACGGCATACCAGCCACTTTGAGGCCATGGATGCATTCTTGGAGGCGTTTGAGAGGGTAATGGCGGAGGCGGAAAGCTGGCACGGACGGCACTAACGCCGGACGCCCTGCAAGCGCCAAGAGGCTTTCCAGCCCAACACCCGCAGCGTCAACAAAGCGAGTTGGAGGACTTCCATAGCGCTGGCGTTGGAGCTCCCCTGGACCCTGTCGTTGAAGGTAATGGGCCACTCCAATACCCGCAGTTGAGGCTGCGTGGTCAACACTTCAAACAGAAATTTGAACCCTTCCGATGAAAAGTGTGTGGGCATATCCGCCAGCACGCGCCGGTGGCATACAACATACCCGGTCATCACGTCTGGTACGGGTAGGCGGAAGAGTATGCGAGCTGCCACGCTGATGAGTTTGCTGGTCACGCGTCGGCGCCGAGACACCCCATGGATGCCACCTCCTGGAGCGTACCGGGAGCCTATGACAAGGTCATAACCTTCTTGGGCTCTGGCCAACATGGTGGACAGGTCAGCCGGGTCATGGGAGGAGTCCGCGTCCATCACACACAGGTACTCACCCTGCGCAGTCTCCACACCTGCAAAGACGGCACCTGCAAGCCCCATTTTGCGCGGCCTTGAAAGCAGCCGCACGCGAGTATCCCTTTCAGCAAGCTCCTGGACCACAGCCGTCGTCCCATCAGGGCTGGCATCATCCACCACGATAATTTCTGTGGCGACACCAGACAGCGCGTCCAGGATACGAACGATCAGCGGGCCAATAGCCTGGTGCTCATTGAAGGTGGGGAGAATGACGGAGACCACGGGCAGGCTGACCTGCGCAGCAACCGGCGCTTTCTCAGGGGCGGCTTTCTTCCCTGGTCGCCGTACGGGCGCGGCCTTGCGCGGGGGCCGCCGTTTGGGTTGAGCGTCTTCCTTGGGTTCCACTTGTACCTACGTCACCGGAGAGGATGGGCGTCTTCCATGATACCAATGCGCGCCACAACTAGGCCGCGCAATCGCAAAGGTCATCGGCAATGAGCCTTAATGGGCCTCAGGAGTAACGTTGGAACCGGTCCAAGACGCGCAGCAAGCCGGTGCTGTGCCAGTCATAAGAAGGCCGGGCGGAGACAAATATGCGTCGCAGCGCGGGTATGCGCAATAAGCGGTGAAGCTGCTCAACCACCGTCTCAGGCAGTTGCTCTCCTAAGCGTCGCAGCAAGTAGCCACCCCGTATCTCTGGCTCCATCAGTTTGCGCCATTCAATCTCGTAGGGCTGAAGCGCAGCCGCAGTGGCATCGC
>CAVOAJ010000028.1:0-12889 GCA_963693605.1 Dehalococcoidia bacterium
TGCCATGATGCGAAAGAGACTCCTGCCTCGGGTTGCTGGCGCTGGGACGAAAACTCACTCACGCCAGTAGCAATAGCTGTGCCATCATTTAGTACAGCATCGGCATAAGGAATAGTCAACCGCGCTATGAGACAAGGTTCGGTCAGTATGGACTATCGCCTGTGGGATGCTATTGCGTCTCTTGTATTCTCCGAAGGTTTTCTACGTACTCTTCAGCAGGCAGGGGGACATAGCCCACCTCCGACGCAAGCTCAGCGCCATGCTCCATATAGAACTCCACAAAGACAGTCACCTCAGGGCGCTGGAGGCTATCTTTGCGTACGTAGATAAACATGGGACGGGAGAGCGACGCGTACTCACCGCCCTCAATGGTGTCCAGGGTTGGCGTCACGCAACCAGTACCGGAGTCAACGGCAATGACATTCAACAATTCACTGTTCTCTTCATAGTAGGCGTAACCAAAATAGCCAAGACCGTTACGATCGCCAGAGATGCCCTGCACCAGGACATTGTCATCGGCGCTGGCGGTGTAGTCTGAGCGGCTTGCCTGGACCTCTCCCACAATCATTTCAGTGAAATAATCAAAGGTGCCGGAATCCGTGTCGGGTCCATAGAGGTTCAATGACCTATCTGGGAATGTATCCCGTACCTGGTTCCAGTTGGTAATGGGGTTATTGGTGATATCCCCTCCAACCACCGTTCCGGGCTCCCAGATACGCCTCAATTCCTCCACCGTCAGGCATGAAACAAAATCATTGGACGCGCTCACTACCACGGAAAGCCCATCCAAGGCCACGCGGAATTCATAGTATTCAACCCCGTTCTGGGTTGCGATTTCAGCCTCAGAGTCCTTGATGGGGCGGGAGGCGTCAGATATTTCCGTTTCTCCTGCAATGAACCGCTTGAAACCACCGCCGGTGCCGGAGATGCCAACGTTGACCCGGACACCCGAGTGCTCACGCCGGAACTCCTCAGCCACAGCCTCCGTTATGGGGAATACGGTGCTGGAGCCATCAACGTTTATCTCACCGCTCAGCCCGTCTTCTGATCCGTTTGACGGCCCGGACTTGCACCCAGCAACCAGTGCCATCACCGTGAGTAGCAACGCGAACAAAATCAAAACACTCGACCGACCAACCGTCACGCGCTGGAGCATTATCTAATCTCCTCATGAACAAGCGTCATATCAGGGCAATTTACATTGTACAGGGAGGTGTCGAAATTCGCTCAGGGCCAAGATTTGTATTCCAATCGATTTTCACAGATGCGTTTTCTTAACAATGCCTTCTAATAGATCAGCGGTATGCACAAATGGCTGTACGATATTCGTATAATGGTTCTAGCCCTGCTTTATTGTTGCCCCCCAGGGCCGCTGCTATACTCGTCCCTTGCTGGAAACCATGTACCCCACTCCAAAATATCAAAGCGTCACGGTCCGAGTGCCGGCCTCAACTGCAAATTTGGGACCCGGCTTCGACTGCTTAGGGATGGCCCTGGGTCTCTGGAACCACATCCAGCTCCAATGGGGCGGGCCTATGGAGGTCACTCTGGAGGGTGAGGGCTCCAGCCATATCCCGAGGGACAAGCGCAACCTGATTTACCGCGCCGCCCAGCGGGTCATGTCAGAGCTTGGCGTTAGCGATGCCGAGTTCCGTGTTACCGCGAACCAGGAGGTGCCGTTAAGCCGAGGGCTGGGCAGTAGCTCATGCGCCATCGTGGGCGGACTGGTAGCAGCCAACGCACTTTTCGATGACCCAATACCTCTGCCTCGGTTACTGGAGATAGCTACTGACATGGAGGGCCACCCGGATAATGTAGCGGCGGCGCTCCTTGGCGGTTGTCGCATAGTTGTGCAGGAGAGCAGTGAACTCCAAGCCGCTCCGGTGCCATTGCCCGCTGACCTCCAGTGCGTGGTGTACATCCCTGATCAGCCCATGCCCACCCGCCAGGCGCGGGCAGTATTGCCCCTCAAGGTCTCACTTAGAGATGCCGTGTTCAACATTGGGCGCACCGCCTTACTGGTCAACGCCCTGGCCACGGGTCATCCTGAATATCTGCGCATTGCGACGCAAGACCGCTTACACCAACCGCCACGGCAAAAGGTGTTCCCCCCTATGAAGCATATCTTTGCCAACGCACTGCAAGCGGGCGCAAGGGCGGTGTTCCTCTCAGGTGCGGGCTCATCAATAATGGCGCTCACCATGAAGTCTGAACATCGCGCGCTCACCATTGGCTATGAGATGGCGGACGCCGGTGACAAGGCGCGTACTCCAGGCACGTTTGTTGTGCTGGAACCCTCCCCTACCGGCGCTGAAGTGCTGGAACGGGTGGAGATGAACTAGCATGGCGCTCCTTGTTCAAAAATACGGAGGTTCCTCCGTGGCGACTGCCGACAAGATTCGTCATGTGGCAGATCGCATCGCCAAGGCCCAGGAGGCAGGCAACCAGGTAGCAGTGGTGGTCTCCGCCATGGGTGGCACTACTGATGAGCTAACCGCTCTTGCTCATCAGGTGACGGCCCACCCGGCCCCACGGGAGATGGACCTGCTGTTGTCCACCGGTGAATTGGTCTCTTGCACGCTGATGGCCATGGCGCTGGGAGAGTTGGGCGTCTCCGCCGTGAGTCTTGGCGGTGCGCAGGCGGGCATACGGACGGATACCGCCCACGGCCGTGCGTCCATTATTGCCTTTGACCCTGCGCGAGTCCGGCGTGAGTTGGCGGCGGGACGTGTCGTGATAGTCGCTGGCTTTCAAGGGACCACTGAGGAAGAGGACGTGACCACTCTGGGGCGCGGCGGCTCCGACACGACTGCGGTAGCTTTAGCAGCCGCTCTGGGCGCGGACCGCTGCGAGATTTACACTGATGTGGACGGCATCTTTACGGCTGACCCCCGCGTGGTGCCGGAGGCCATGAAGCTGAATGAGCTTGGCTATGGGGAGATGCTGGAGCTTGCCAGCTACGGAGCCAAGATGCACCCCCGGTCTATTGAACTGGGCGCTATCTACAATGTACCAATCCTTGTTGCCTCAAGCACGCGTGAGGTAACGGGCACTCTAATCCACGGAGGCGTGGCCATGGAACTGCACAACAAAGTCCGCGGCGTTACCTATGAGATGGACGTGGCCCGCATCACGGTGAGGGGCGTTCCTGACCGGCCTGGTATAGCTGCGGCCCTGTTTGGCCCGCTGAGTGACGCGCATATCAGCGTGGACACCATTGTCCAGAACGCCAGCGCGGACCGCCTCACAGACGTCTCCTTCACGGTGGAGCAGGTGGACGTGAAGCGTGCCCTGGAAGTGGTACGGGCGCTGGCACTAGAGATAGGCGCTGCGGAATGCGTCAGCGATGAAGACCTTGGCAACGTGAGCATAGTGGGGACCGGCATGCAGAACGCTTCCGGTTACGCGTCTGACATGTTTCGGGCCTTGTCGGACGCGGGCGTCAACATTGAGATGATCACCACGTCCCAAATTCGCATCACGTGCATTGTGAACAGGTCACAGGTGCATGAGGCTGTCCGCGTCCTTCACAAGGCTTTTGAGCTTGACCAGGAGGCTGACTCAGCCCCTTAACGTCTAACCTGGGGGCTACCTGAAACATGGCCAATCCGTGCCATGTGCATGGTTTCTGTCACAAAAGCCCTTGACTACGCCGCTCGTTTTGTCCAACTTACGTTTTGATATTAACGTCGCACGGCTTTACCTCCGTGCCGAGGCCATTTATTTATGAACCAGACCTCCAATGAACCTATCCAGAAAATTCTCCAGGAAAACCGCGTCATAGCCGTGGTTGGCCTCTCCCGAACGGCTGACCGGCCAAGCCACGGAGTCGCACGTTACCTCCAAGAACAGGGCTACCGCATTATTCCAGTGAGCCCCAACCTCAACGGCACGCTATTGGGAGAGCAGACCTACCCTGATCTGCTCTCCATCCCTGAGCCCGTGGACGTGGTGGAGATCTTCCGACGGTCTGAAGAAGTCCCTCCGGTGGTTGAACAAGCCATACGCATTGGAGCGAAGGCTGTGTGGATGCAGCTTGGGATTATGAATGAAGAGGCAGCGAAGATGGCGCGTGCAGCAGGTCTGGATGTGATCATGAACCACTGTATGTTGGTAGAGCACCGCAAGCTCAGTCTCAGTGGCGCACTCCAATCTGGCTGAGACCTCAAGGCAGAAGCCTGGCCTTCCACTCTCCTACGGCACGTCCTGCAAGCCAAGGCTAGCCAACCGTTCCGCTCGCACCCCAGCTATAATGGCCTTTTCCTGGAGGAACCTATGCCCACTATTGTTGTAGCCGCTGGCTCAAAAGCCGAGTCCAAGCACTACGTTGAGTCTCTAGAAAAACGCGGCGCCACCGTGCGCGTCATGCTTTCAGATGACTGGGACGGCACGACGGACGCTTTGGACGGCGTAGGTGGCCTCCTGCTAACGGGTGGCGCTGACGTAGACCCAAAGTCCTATGGCCAGGAGATTGATCCGGCCGCCGATACGCAGATCCAGCCAGGGCGTGATGAGATGGAGCTACCGCTCCTGCATAAGGCATTGGGCCTAGACATGCCCATCTTTGCCATATGCCGGGGGATGCAGCTCCTCAACGTAGCCTTTGGCGGCTCACTCATTCAAGATTTTCCTGAGCACCGGATACCCAGAGAGCCAGGCGGCCCCATGGTGCCCGCCTACCATCAGGCGTACGTGTCGCCAGGGAGCAAATTTGGGGCGGTGCTTGGCGTGGGCATGTTCTACAAGGTCAACAGCTACCACCACCAGGGCCTGAAGGAACCGCAGCGTTCTCCCCGGCTGCTGGCCTCCGCTTACCATCCTGACGATGGCATCATAGAGGGATTGGAGAGCCCGGAACACTCCTGGGTCATTGGCATCCAGGCCCACCCTGAGTATGAGGACCAGGTGCCTAAGTCATTCATGAACCTATGGGACGGTTTTTTGCAGTGGGCGGAGAGTTTTGAGGCGCAGGGCGGATTTGGATCGTAGGCTTCAGGTAGCCCCTACAAGCTGATGGTCAGCGCCACGCCACCCAAGATCGAGACCACGATGCCCACGAGCACCCGTCGCGAAAAGCTCTCATATTCCCGGTTGATGAAGTACCCAAAAATTACCCTGAACACGAGCCCTAGGCGCATGATGGATGCCACCACGGATACATCGGCTATCGCCAGTCCCATGTACCTGAACATCTGCGCAAGGAACACCGCCACACCTGAAATGGTGAACCACCGCGCATTGCTGCGCTCCATCTGCATGACGGAGCTCCGTAGGTTGGAGCTAGCCAGCAACAGCAGCAAGAACACCACTGTGGCTGCCCCGTAGGAAATAAACCCTCCCAGCAGGCCCAGGCCACTCTCCTCAACCCCAGCGCGAATCAGGACGGGGCTCACGCCGTAACCCAACGCAGAGAGCAGCGCAAAGGTGTAACCCTCTGCAAGCCTTGGCGTAAAAACCGGCTTTGCCGCGACGGTGCTTTCGCCGCCCGCAACCTGAGGCACGATGGGCGCGTGGGCTTTCTGTCGTTCCACCATGATGGTTGGCCCGGCAACAATCAGCAGTATGCCAACCAACCTCACCCATCCCACTGACTCGTCAAGCAGCGCGACTGCCAGAACAAGCGAAATCAGCAGCGATGTCTGCTGCACAGGGCCAGCACGGTTGCCTCCCATAGCTTTGACGGCACGGTAGTTACAGTAACGCCCCCACACGAAGTGAGCGACTCCCGCACCTGCAAGCAGAAGAGCGTTGGAGCCAGTAAGGAGGCCAACGTCAAATAGCTGGCCTGACACCACAGCCGCCAGCAGGAATAACGGCACACCAATGGGTACAGTGATAGCCATGCCCTGAACGACAGAGCCAGTGACGACGCCACGACGAACGGTGGCATCATTGAAGCCAAAGGTAGCGGCGGCTATCAGCGCAAGGAGCGCGCCTAACACGCCTTCACCCTTTTAAGACTACGTAGAATTAGCTACTCGCTCTGGGCGTCTGCCCTTGTCTGCTACGGAGCTCCGCCCAGACATCATCAGGCGCGACTCCCGTGTCGGCCAGTAAGACCAGTGTGTGATAGAGAAGGTCAGCCACTTCACCGGCCAGGTTGGCGGTATCGTTCGTTGCACCGGCAAGCGCCACCTCACCGCCCTCCTCAACCACCTTCTGCGCTATGCGCGCGCGGCCGCTCTGGAACAGAGACGTGGTGTAGCTACCCTCCGGCATCTCCTGCTGGCGCTGCTTGATGACCTGGAACACCTCTTGGAGCACGCCAGTGCCCGCAGGGGTCTGCTCATATGCAGGCTCTTGGGTCAGCGGCGTAAAGAAGCAACTGGTCTCGCCGGTGTGGCAGGCAGGGCCGTCAGGTTTCACCTTGAAAAGGAGCGCATCACCGTCACAGTCCACGTGGGCGGATTCCACGTGCAGGTAATTGCCTGACGTAGCGCCTTTGTGCCAAAGCTCCTCTCTGGAGCGGCTGTAGAAGACCATCTCTTTGCCTTCCAGAGTGGCCTTGATGGACTCAGGGTTCATGAAAGCAGTCATGAGCACCTGGCCTGAGGCCGCATCCTGGCAGATTGCTGGCACAAGGCCTCGCTCGTTGAGTTTCACTGTGGGCTGTTCATCAGCAGCCATGTTCCGTTCCTCCAGTCGTGTCCGCTTCAGGCGGGTCTTACATACGCTTGCAGAATCGTCTCAAGTTCTAGCAGAGAAGTTATTTTAAAGTCCGGCTCCTGAAGCTGTTGGGCTCCAGGCTCCGGTGTCCGCCCCGGTGTGTCCTGCTCCCGCGTGAGCAGCACCATTGTCATACCAGCGGCCTTTGCGCCATGGACATCATCATAAGGCGCGTCACCTACGTACAGCACCTCTTCTGGAGCTATATCCGCCTCCCGGCAGAAGCCTTCAAATATGCGCGGGTCAGGCTTGTACGCCTGCGCCGACTCCGACGATACGATGGTCCCGAAGGACCAGCCATTACGTTCAATCAACCCCAACAGGTAGCCGTGGTCGGCGTTGGATAGCAAGCCCAAGGGCCAGTTCTGGGCCAATCTGGGGATAGCTATGGCTGCGTCTGCAAAGGCAGGACGGGTACCCTGGTCACGAGTACAGCGACGGGCCGCATCCTCAGCATCACCCTTTAGCCCAACGTCACGGAAGGTGTCCGTGAATGCGTCCCGCCAGGCTTCGTAGTACGTGCGGAAGGGTGGGCTCAGCAGCGGGTCGTGCATGACGGTACGGGTGCTGCGGAAGCTGACCTCCCGGCTGCGCCATTCACGCCACAGGTCTGCGGTTGATATGGAAAGCCCCTGCTCTTGGATAATCTCTTCAAAGGTGACCATCCACAGGTCCATGCCGTTCTCAACCAGCGTACCGTACATGTCAAAGGCGACCATGCGAATTGGAGGCTGCTGATTTGCCATGGCTAACTCGCCGGTGAGACGGGCCGCACTGGCAGGTGGCGTTCAGCCAGATAAGCCTTGGCGTCCCGAATGGAATGCGTGCCGTAGTGGAAGATGCTCGCCGCCAGAGCCGCGTCCGCCTCGCCCTCAGTCACGCCTTCATAGATGTGTTCCAGATTGCCCACGCCTCCGCTGGCAATAACTGGCACCGGCACGGCCTGTGCCACGGCCTTGGTCAGTTCCAGGTCATACCCGGTCTGCTGGCCGTCAGCGTCCATGCTGGTTAGAAGTATCTCACCAGCGCCAAGCTCCACTGCGCGCACCACCCACTTGAGGGCGTCGATGCCCGTGGAGGTCCTGCCACCGTTCACGAAGACCTCCCATATGGAGCCTTCATCCAGCGCCAGGTCAGGCATGGCCAACGGTTCAGCGGGTATGGACGGCTCATCCGGACGCACGCGACGAGCGTCGATGGCCACAACGATGCATTGGCTGCCAAAGTCAGCCGCGCTGGTGGCAATAAGTTGAGGGTTGCGTACGCCTGCGGTGTTGATAGAGACCTTGTCCGCCCCAGCCTGGAGCAGCTTGCGGACGTCAGCGCTACTGCGGATGCCGCCGCCCACGGTGAGCGGAATGAACACCTGCTCTGACACACGTTTGACCACGTCCACAATCGTCTCACGGTCATCTGAACTAGCGGTTATGTCCAAGAACACCAGCTCGTCCGCGCCCTCTCGGTCGTAGAAGGCGGCCATCTCCACGGGATCCCCGGCGTCCTTGAGGTCAACGAAGGATACGCCCTTGACCACGCGGCCACGGTTTACGTCCAGGCATGGGATGATGCGTTTGGTGAGCATTGGGTCGTGAAAGGCTCCACGGTGTGTTTATTAAGCATACCAGGGATGGGAGGCCACCGCCCTATGTCCCCGGACGCGCTATAATCCACCCCGCATTCAAGGCGTTAATGGGCATGCTATGGACGGACTGCTGGCATATGAAGTTGTGGGCGTGGCTCTTGTGGGCGTTGGTTTGCTCACCATCGGCACGCTCTTTGTCGTCAAAGGCCTCAGCACAAAGGCCATGATTCGCGCTGCGCTGTTAGAGGAGAACGCCTCCACAGGGCCGCCAGGTGAGGATGGCACTGAGATACAGGTGGTGGACACCAAGACCGCCAAGCTGCGCGCAGACCAGATCAAGGCGCACACGTTGGGCAGGCTTGGGCCGTTCCAGGCGTTGGTGCGGGCGGACGACCAGGAGAATGCGGACTTTTTCTTGAAAGGCCTCACCATCCGGACAGCCCTGAACCTAGCCATAGCCAGCTTTGGCGTGGCGGACATGGCGGTGGGCGCAGGCGTGGGGCTCATGCTGGCAGGCGCGGGTACGCTGTCCCTAGGCCTACCGCTGCTGTTCTGGCTAGCGCCGTAACGAGAGGAGATGACCAACATGGCTGGAGTCGTGGACACCGACAACCCCCGCAGGTTTTACGGACTCTAGGACGTCAGCCACTGGACGTGGCCGTGTAAGTCATCCGGGTGCGACTTGGCGGCAAACGCGGCGTATTCTCGCTTGGCCTCCGCAATGGTGGTATCAGCACCGTGGCCAGGCAACACCAACGTATCCTCCGGCAGCGTCAACAGACGTTCTGCGATGTTGCTCACCACCTGCTGGAAGTCCTCCCTACTGCGGGTGAAACCCGGCCCGCCGGGGAAAAGCGTGTCGCCGGAGATGAGACAGCCGTCCACCACCAGGCATATGCCGCCAGGAGTGTGGCCGGGCGTGTGCAGCACTTGCACTTTCGTATTTCCAATATGCAGCGTCTCGCCATCGCTCAGGCGTAGCGAAGCGGGCGCGGACAGCCTCGCTTCGTCGTCAGGGTGCACCGCCACGGGAATGTCCGCAGCCTCCATGAGCCGTGCGTAGCCTGCAATATGGTCAGGGTGCGTGTGGGTGAGCAAGCAGCCTTTGATGTGGAAAGGCTCGGCCTCGGCCAGCAACCGTTCTATGTCGTCCGGCGCGTCAACTATGTAACACTCGCGGCTTTCCGGGTCCGCCAGCACGTAGCCGTTGTTGCTGTAAGAGCCCATGTCCGCCACCTTGAATACCTGGAACGCGCCGTCATATACCAAGGCCATAACCGCCTCCAATGCTGGTATCCTTGCGGCCCAAAGTATACAAGTCCCAGACCCCTAGGAGGTGCCCCGTGTCGCAAGTAGAAGACAAGATTAAAGAGTTGGGCTTTGTACTGCCAACCCCACCACCACCCCAGGGCAACTACCTTGGCGCGTACCGTACAGGCAATCTGGTCTTTCTCTCCGGCGTAGGGCCCCGGAAGCCTGACGGTGACCTAATCTTGGGCAAAGTGGGACGTGACCTCACCATTGAGCAGGGATACGAAGCCGCGCGCTACTGTGCCTTGAACATGCTGGTGAACCTGAAGACCGTCATTGGCGACCTGGACAAGGTGAAGCACTTTGTGAAGCTGTTGGGGATGGTGAACGCAGGCCCGGAATTCGGCCAGACGCCAGCGGTGATGAACGGTTGCTCTGACCTACTTGTGGAGATTTTTGGAGACCGTGGCCGTCACGCACGTTCCGCCGTTGGCATGAGCGCGCTCCCCAACGGCATGGCGGTGGAGATTGAAGGCATTGTTGAGGTGGAGGACTAAGCCCCTCCCCTGTTATCTAAACCTGATTTATTGAGGTTACGATTCCATGGAGCTTGAACCTGGCATTCACCAGTTGACCTTTGGCCGTGAGCCCATTCCCGGCATACCCCCACCCAACGCATACCTGGTTGTGGGAAGCAGGGCCTCTCTCCTCATTGACTGTGGGTTTGATGAAGAGGCAGACCACCAAGAGCGCATGGCCTACTTGCAGCAGGCGGGTGGCCCGCCGGTAACGGAGCTATTGCTCACGCATCGCCACCAGGACCACGCGGGCGGTGCAGCCCTGCTGGCCAATGCCACCGGCGTCTCTATCACATGCCACGCCTTGGAGCGCAAAGCCATTGAAGGCGACCGCCTGGCGGGACGCGCAGAGGTCTTTTCCACTTTTGAAGGGGGAGAGAGTCAGAACCTGGGTGGCCTGACGGTGCAGATTGTCCATACACCCGGCCACACCCTCGGTAGCGTGTCGCTCTTAATTCCTGAGCGGAACGCCCTCTTCACCGCGGACACCGTCCTTGGCGTGACCACATCCATCGTCCGCCCCAGCGAAGGCGACCTGGGGCTCTACGTAGAGTCGCTAGGAGCGTTACAGGCATTAAACACAAGGGTGATATACCCCGGTCATGGCGGCCCCATCACTGATCCGACCAGTCGCATCCGCATGCTGCTGGACCACCGGCTACGCAGGGAGGAGGCGTTGCTGGAGGCGTTGGCAAACGGGCCAGGGACGATTACAGCTTTGCGTGAAGCCGTATATACAAACCTCCCCGCAGGCCGTGAGAAGCTGGCGGAGGAGCAGGTCCAAAGTGGGCTGAACAAACTGGTCAAAGAAGGGCGAGCAGTACCGCAGGGCGACGCTTACGTTTTAGCCTAATCCGCTAATCTTCAAATATATGAATTTGCCCCGCTACTGGTGGAAACACCAAAAGCGGGGCCTTTCCCTCTACTCCGTATGCTCCCCCGCTACCTCAGAAGCGGGAACCGTTCCACCATGGGAATGCGCTCCCACATCACGCCCACCAACCTTCACAATTGGCGTTACGTGCAGGCGTTGATCCGCTACGCTGTATGCACACGACAATTGCCGCTGACGGCTCAGCGCGATATGCTGAAGGCTCACCAAGACCCGCTTTCACAAGGAGTCTCACTTGCCCACGCTACCCAAAGCGAAAGTGTTCCCCACCACAGCAGAGGTCAACGCAGCAGGCCATCTGCTCATTGGCGGCTGTGATGTCATGGACATCGTGCGAGAGTACGGCACGCCCACCTACGTTTATGACGAAGCAACGTTGAAGGGTGCTACCCGCGCCTACGTCACCGCCTTCCAGAGCCGTTACCCCAACACCCTGGTGGCATACGCCTCCAAGGCTTTTATCAACCTGGGGCTGGCCAAGCTGCTGGCCGAAGAGGGCGTGGGCTTTGACGTGGTTTCCGGTGGTGAGATGGCGGTGGTCCAGGCCGCCGGTGTACCCAATGACCGCGTCCACTTCCACGGCAACAACAAAACACCCCAGGAGCTACGGGAAGCGGTGGAGTGGGGTATTGGCCGCGTGGTAATAGACAGCTTTCACGAAATCGAGGTGCTGGAGGAGGTGGCGGCAGCAGCAGGTGTAACACAGCCCGTGCTGATACGGGTGTCACCCGGCGTTGACCCCCACACCCACGCACACACCACCACTGGCATCCTGGACAGCAAGTTCGGGTTCCCCATACAGACGGGCCAAGCCCAGGAGGCCATCCGCCAAATTATGGCCGCGCCTCATCTGGACCTGCGGGGCCTCCACTTTCATCTGGGTTCGCCCATATTTGAGCTGGAACCCTACGTACAAGCCATCGGCATAGTGCTCAAGTTTGCCAAGGAGATGGGAGAAGAGGGGCTCGTGCTGCGCGAGTTCAGCCCCGGCGGCGGGTTCGCCATTGCGTACTTGGAAGAGGATGAACCGCCAACGCCCGATGCTTACGCGGAGGCAATCGTCGGCGCGCTACGCCAGGGCTGCCAGGAGCTTAATTTGCCAGAGCCGTCGCTCATCATTGAGCCGGGACGGGCCATCACCGGCCCTGCGGCGGTAGCCCTCTACACGGTGGGCACCATCAAAGATGTGCCGGGCATCCGGACATTCGTGGCCGTTGACGGCGGTATGGGCGACAACATCCGCCCTGCCCTCTACGACTCAAAATACGAAGCCCTGGTGGCCAACCACGCGGACCAGCCGCCCACACAGACGGTGACCATAGCCGGTAAGTATTGCGAATCAGGGGACATTCTGGTGAAGGACGCAAAAATCCCAGCCGTGCAGGCGGGAGACGTCATTGCCATACCAGCGTCAGGCGCCTACAGCCCCTCCATGGCCAGCACCTACAACCTGAACGGCAGGCCGCCCATTCTCCTTGTCTCAAACGGCAAGGTACGCGTGGTGCGCCGCCGCGAGACCTACGCGGACCTCATGAGCACTGACGTAGTCTAAGGGGGTCTGATGTTCCGCATCCACGGCCATGGCCCCACAGTCAGCATGCTGGAGCATTCTCTCAACGGCGGTCACCTCCATCACGCCTATTTGTTGGTTGGGCCTGAACACGTAGGCAAAACCACACTGGCCGTTCAATTGGCCCAAGCCGTCAACTGCACAGGGGAGGGTCCCCCGTGCCTTGAATGCGATGCTTGCCTCCGGATAGCCCATGCCCAACACGCGGACGTGCTAACGCTGGAGGTGAACCCTGGCCAGGAGGGTGAGGGCCGCAAGTCCATAGGTATAGATACAATTCGGGAGCTGCAACACAGCGCAAGCCTCCGCCCCTATGAAGGCCGCAAGCGCGTATACATCATTCAGGATGC
>CAVOAJ010000029.1:0-12819 GCA_963693605.1 Dehalococcoidia bacterium
GCAACAACACGTCATGGTGACTGGGGACATTAGGCTGGTTTTCCTTAAGCAATCGCGAATCAGACCGACCCTTCTAGACTATCCATGCTTGGGCTGGGTGTCAATAGTTTGTACCTATACTGCATAATGGGGCGACGGAGGTGACCCATGAATGATGATTCTCCCGCTGAGATGCCGCCCCTGACGTTGGACCAGGTGGCTGACCGATTCCACGAACTTGTGTACGAAGGGTTGATGAGTTCCCTGAAGATAACCGAGGCGCGTGCCAACGAGGTGGCGATGCTACTGGGGATTTCACTGGCCCACGTTCTCTCCGGTGTCATCCACCGGGGCATGGAGCGCAGCCCCATCTTCGATTACTCAAACCTGTAGGTATGGGTGGGCGGCCCTTATGGAGTAGTTGGAAAGCTGCGAAGCATTTCAATCAACAGGCCTGCACTCCATTCGTAGCTATGCCACGTACGGACGACGCATGATATACTGTCCGCTTTCCAATTCACGGGCATCCCGTTTGAGGCGCAGGTTATGTCTGACAACGTACAGATAGTCAAGGACGGCACCGTCACCAGCCCCCACGGGTTCGTGGCAGGCGCTGCGTACGCAGGGATGAAAACCTACAGCCAGGACAAGATGGACCTGGGCATCCTGCTCTCCAAAGGCCCCTGTGTCACCGTGGGCACTTACACCACCAACAGCCTGCCATCGTTATCAGTGGTATTGACCAAACAACAGGTCGTTGCCGGACGTGTGCGCGGCGCGGTGGCCTCAAGCGGCATTGCAAACGCGTGTGTCGGCCAACAAGGCATGGTGGATGCGCAAGAGATGGTGGCTTTAGCGGCCCAGCATGTGGGGGTTGCGCCTGAGGAACTGGGCATCTGCACCACTGGGCTTGTGGGCGTTGAGTTGCCCATGGCCCTCATCCGGTCAGGCATGCCCAAGATCACGTTGAGTGAGGCTGGGGGCGCCACCTTTGCCCGCGCCATCATGACCACCGATAAGCGCCCCAAGTCCATAGCTGTCACCTGCAAGCTCGGCGGTAAGGTCGTCACGCTGGGCGGCTGCATCAAGGGCTCAGGGATGATTCACCCCAACATGGCGACGATGCTGTGCTTTCTGACAACGGATGCCGCCTTGGACCGCGAGTACGCACAGGGTGCGCTCCGCCAGGCAATCGACAACACACTGAACATGGCTAGCATTGACGGCGACGGCAGCACCAACGACACGGTGCTCCTCTTTGCCAACGGCGTGGCCGGAAACGCGCCAATCACGACTGGCTCACCGGACGCGTCCGTGTTTGAAGAGGCTCTTACCGCAATCTGCACGGAGCTTACCAAGGAGCTCATGCGCGATGCCGAGACTGCGGTGGGCACTATTTTCTCAGTCACGGTGGAAGGCGCCCGCAGTGATACGGACGCCCGCTCCGCAGCGCGGACCATAGCTAGCTCCAGCCTGGTAAAGGCTGCCGTCCATGGCAATGACCCCAACTGGGGCCGCGTTATCGTTGCCCTGGGCAATAGCGACGCAGAGGTGGATGAGTCTCAGATAGCCCTGCTCATAGATGAGGTGGCCATCATGGAAGAGGGTAAGCCCATCCCCTTCCACAAGGACGCCATTGTGGCCATGATGCGTGAGCTGTCTGAAGTGAGCTTCACGGTAAGGCTGGGGCTGGGCGACGCGAAGGCCACGGCCTGGGGATGTGAACTCACGGAAGAGTACGTGACTTTCAACAGCGCCTACACGACCTGATAGCACGCAACACACCATGACCTTCTCCAATTCAATAATTCTCATCAAAATCGGCGGTAGCACCCTTGGCGCCAGTGACACATCGTTGCCGGACGTCGCGGCGCTCCAGCGGCAGGGCGCACGGCCTGTCATAGTGCACGGCGGCGGCAGTACCGTGACTGAATGGATGGCACGCCAGGGCACCATGGCCCAGTTTGTAGGCGGCCTCAGGGTGACTGACGCAGAGAGTCTTGAGGTGGCCACCGCTGTCTTGGCAGGCTTGGTGAACAAGCAGTTGGTCGCGTCACTGGCGGCGTTAGGCGCAAAGGCGGTGGGTTTGTCTGGTGTCGACGGCGGCATGGTGCAGGCCACAATCGGCAACCCTGAACTTGGCTATGTGGGCACTGACCTCCGCATAGACGCAACCGCCGTTATCGCACTGGTGGGCGCAGGCTACATTCCCGTAATCTCGCCCATATCCATTCACGCAGCGGATGCCAGCGCCAACGCCCATCATTTGATCAACGTCAACGCTGATACCGTGGCAGGAGCCCTGGCCATTGCCTTAGGTGCCAAGGATCTTGTGTTTCTCACAGATGTGGCGGGCATTATGGACAATAATGGCCGCATTCTTGAGCGGGTGCTGTTGGCTGAAACAGAAGCGCTCATGACCACCGGAGTGGTAAAGGGTGGCATGGTCCCAAAGCTTGAAGCATGTGCTTCAGCGGTTGCACAAGGCGTGAACGCGCATATCATTGACGGACGTCGGCCAGGAGCGCTCCTAGAGTGCCTGGCAGGAACCGCCGTAGGCACCACAGTCGTATAAAGGCTGTCGCAGAGTTACTAAACCAGACCTAAGAGGTAACCGCTTTGTTATTTGAAGGTGGGAACGGAAACAGCTCTCCAATAGACTGGCTAAGTGAGTTGGAGGAACTGCCTCCGCAGGTACGGAGATACATCAAGATTGGGCTGGTGCTGGGAGCAATAGCGCTGCTATTTCTGTTTATCAGCATCTTCCGTGGCATATATACGGACTGGCTATGGTTCTCCCAGTTGGAACTACGGTCAGTGTTCTCCACTATCCTATTCACTCGTGTCTGGCTGTTCATAGTGGGATTCGTTGTGATGGCGGCGCTGACCGCAACCAGCTTTTGGTTCTCATTCAAATACTCTTGGGGGCCGGTGCAACTGCCCCTGCCAACCCAAGCAGTGGGATGGCTACGCAACCTGCTGATTGCTGCAATGATTGCTGTTGGCGGCATAATTTCACTTATCTTCGCCGCGGTGCTGAGTGGGCGGTGGGAATCTTTCCTCAAGCTGATGAACAGCGTCCCCTTTGGCATGACCGACCCTGTCTTCAACAAGGATGTCTCGTTCTACGTGTTCACCATGCCAGCCCTACACACAATTCAAGGCTGGCTTATGGGCGCTGCCATTGTGCTGGCCCTCTTCTCTTTTGGCATTTACTTCCTGGTCTACAGCATCAGAGGAGCCAATCCGGTACCCACGGCCCAGCAGCGTAACCATCTTGCCGTCATTGGCGCTGCATTCATGATCACCGTGGCTGCAGCCCATTACCTGGACCGGTATGAGACGCTGTTCTCCACAGCTGGCACGGTCACGGGCGCCACATATACAGACCTGAACGCACGGATGAACGCCCTGTGGTTACTCACCATAGTTGCGCTTGTTTCCGGTGCAATGATGTTGGTCACCATGCGCATGCAGAACCTCCAGCAAGCGTTCCGGTGGCTGTTGGTGGCGGCAGGGCTATGGGCGGTGACTGGCATCCTGGCGGGCATCCTATGGCCTGCGTTGGTGCAACGGCTTGCGGTAAATCCCAGTGAGTTGGAAAAGGAAGCCGTCTACATTGAGCGGAGCATTCACTGGACGCGAGTGGGGTTTGACCTAGACCGGGCGGAAGAACGCGCCTATCCCGTTAGGGAAGAACTGCTTGAGTCCGATATAACCGACAACCCAGAGACGATAAACAACATCAGGTTGTGGGACCCACGGCCACTGCTGGACGTCTATAACCAAATCCAGCACCTCCGCCTGTACTACAACTTCCAGGACGTTGACGTTGACAGGTACGAGATTGACGGCGAGACGCGGCAGGTGCTGTTAGGCACCAGGGAACTATTCCCTGAAGGCCTGGACCCCTCTGCGCAGAACTGGGTGAACCAGACCCTGGTCTACACTCACGGCTATGGCGTGGTCATGAGTCCCGCCACGGAGTTCGACTCATCCGGCCAACCAATCCTGTTTATTCAGGACGTCCCACCCACGGGCAAGATTGCCGTGGACCAGCCGCGTATTTACTACGGGGAAAACACCAACAATTTCGTTATTGTGAACTCCGAGGAGTCTGAGTTTGACCGGCCCGCCAGCAGCGGTGGTGACGACAGGCCAGTGTTCATTGATGGGTATGACGGCGCCGGTGGTGTGACGTTGTCCAGCTTCTTCCGCCGCGTAGCCTACGCGTGGGAGTTCGGCGACCTCAACGTACTAATCAGCGGCCAGATCACTGATGAAAGCCGTGTGCTCTATCACCGTAACATCGGAGAGCGCGTGGCCAAGGTTGCGCCGTTTCTCCGGCTTGACCGTGACCCGTACATGGTGGTGGACAACGGAAGGCTCTTCTGGATTCAAGATGCCTATACGGTCACTGACCGGTTCCCCTACTCCAAGCGCTTGGACGACCGTGACTTCAACTACATCCGCAACAGTGTGAAGGTGGTAGTGGACGCCTTCAACGGCACTATGACCTTCTACACCTTTGAGCGTCATGGGGCTGACCCCATAATCAACATGTACCAACAGGTCTTCCCTGACCTGTTCAGGCCTGAAACGGAGATGCCTCCCGGTCTACGGGACCACATCCGTTACCCGGAAACCATGCTGCGTGCGCAGGCCAGCACCTACTTGCAGTATCACATGACGGACCCACGGGAGTTCTTCCTGAAGGAGGACCAGTGGGCCATACCGGATGAGGTGGTGCTGGAAGGCATACCGCAACAGGTACAGCCCTACTATGTGATTATGAAACTCCCCGGTGAGGATGAGGCGGAGTTTGTACTCATCCTGCCCTTCACGCCGAAGGACAAGCCAAACTTGGTGGCGTGGATGGCCGCCCGCAGTGATGGGGAACACTATGGGGATATTTTGGTCTATCACTTCCCCAAGGACAGACTGGTCAACGGCCCAAGTCAGATTGAGGCCCGTATAGACAATGACCCGTTAATTTCAGAGCAATTCACCCTATGGGGCCAGTCCGGCTCTATTGTCATCAGGGGCAACCTGCTGGTAATCCCCATTGGTGGGACGCTTCTTTACGCAGAGCCTATCTATCTGCAAGCGGAGACGTTGCAGTTCCCTGAGCTGAAGCGGGTCATTCTGGTGACGGCTGACGCCGTGGTGATGGAACCCACCCTGGATGAGGCGGTATCGTCGTTGCTGGGCAAGCGCACCACCACAAGGCCAACGAACCCTGGTGACCCGGTCATCGGTGGCATTTCACCTGAGGAATTTGACCGGGCAATTGGAGACCTCCGAGATGCCCTTGACTCGTTGCAGGAGGGCTTTACCGGTTTGGATAGCGCAGTTGGGGGCCTGGAAGGACTCACTGGAGGAACCAATTAATGACAAGCAAATGGCAGGAACAGGAGTCCCGCTATTACATGCACTTGGTGAACCGGCAGCCGGTGGTAATTCAACGCGGCGCGGGCGTCAGGGTGTGGGACGTTGAAGGCAAGGAGTACCTGGACTGCGTAGCTGGATGGGCTGTGAACAACCTGGGTCACTCGCATCCAGCCGTGACCAAAGCAATCCAGGAGCAGGCGGGAACGCTACTCCAGACCTCCAATCAGTTCTATAGCATTCCGCAGTTGCAACTGGCGGAGGCCCTTGTGGAGAACAGTTGTATGGACAAGGTATTCTTCTCCAACAGCGGCGCTGAGGCCAATGAAGGTGCGGTGAAGCTGGCCCGCAAGTACGGCAGCATGCACAGGGGCGGAGCGTTTGAAGTGATTACTGCCCTGAACTCCTTCCATGGACGCACCACGGCAATGATTGCCGCCACCGGCCAGCCCGCTTATCAGGATAAGTGGAAGCCGCTGTCCCCAGGTTTCATCAACGTGCCTTATGACAACCTGGACGCTGTGAAGCAGGCCACGAATGAGCGCACCTGCGCTGTGATGATGGAGCCGCTCCAGGGTGAAGGCGGCGTCAACGTACCGTCAGAGGCGTACCTCCAGGGGCTTCGCGAGTGGTGCGACATCAACAACCTGGTACTTATCTTTGACGAAGTTCAGACCGGCATGGGCCGTCTGGGTACCTTGTGGGGATACCAGTCCTTTGGCGTGGAACCAGACGTGATGACGCTGGCCAAAGGTCTAGGGAACGGCATGCCGGTGGGTGCCTTCCTCTGCAAGGAGAAATTCAACGTGCTGGAGCCTGGAGATCACGGCTCTACATTCGGCGGCAACCCCCTGGCAACGGCGGCGGCCAACGCCGCGGTCCGTTTCATGGTGGAAGAAGACGTGCCCGCGCATGCGCTTAAAGTCGGCCAGTACTTGCAGCAAAAGCTAGAGGGGCTTAAGGCAAAATATGAGGGCGTAATTGTGGATGTACGGGGCCGTGGCCTTTTGCTGGCCCTCCAATTCCGTGATACGATATCCGCAAAGCTGGTCAGCGCCTGCAATGTGAAGGGGCTGCTGTTGAACCCCGTCCGGCCTGACGCCATCCGGTTCATGCCTCCACTGATAATCACTGAGGCGGAAGTGGATGAGGCAATAGCCAGGCTGGAATCAGGGCTGACCGAAGTCCTCGCTAAGTAAAGGTCCAATATGGCACAGAAGATAGTCCTCGCCTATAGCGGTGGTCTCGACACGTCCGTGGCCATCCGCTGGCTCATGGAAAAGTACGACGCCGAAATCATTACGATGACAATTGACCTTGGCGGCAACACGTCTTTGGAAGACGCCCGCAAGCGCGCAATCGAGACGGGCGCGGTAAAGGCCATAGTCCACGATGCCACCCAGGAGTTCGTGGACGGCTTTGTCTGGCCCGCCCTCAAGGCTGGCGCACTCTATGAAGGCGTATACCCCTTGGCCACTGCCCTGGGCAGGCCGCTCATCGCCCAGCACCTGGTACGGATTGCCCTTGAAGAGGACGCCTTTGCCATAGCCCATGGCTGCACGGGCAAGGGCAACGACCAAGTTCGGTTCGACGTTAGCACCGGTGCGCTGGCACCTCACCTGCGTGTCATAGCTCCCGCCCGTGAATGGGGTATGAGCCGTGAACAGGAGATTGCCTACGCCCAAGAGCGCAACATCACTCTGGACCTCAACAAACGCAGCCCCTATTCCGTGGATGAAAACCTCTGGGGTCGCAGCGCAGAGGCTGGCGATTTGGAAGACCCCTGGAACGAGCCGCCGGAAGAAGCGTATTCATGGACGCAGCCCGTCTCCAAGGCGCCCAATGACGCGGTCTATATCGAAGTGGCATTCCGGCAAGGCATCCCTGTTGCTCTGGACAGTGAGGAGCTATCAGGCATTGAGCTCATCACACGCCTGAACGAGCTTGGCGGCATCCACGGCATTGGCAGGCTTGATCACATAGAAAATCGCTTGGTAGGCATCAAATCAAGGGAGATTTACGAGGCCACAGCCGCAATTCTGCTGCACCAGGCCCATCGTTCGCTGGAGGACATGTGCCTGAGCAAAGAGCAGGCGCGGTTCAAGGAACGCCTGGCCCAGGAGTACGCGGACATTGTCTACAACGGTCTGTGGTTCACGCCTCATCGCGAGGACTTGGACGCTTACGTGGAAAGCGCACAGCGTCACGTCTCCGGAACGGTACGCATGCGCTTGCACAAGGGCACATCCACGGTGGTGGGCCGCCAGAGCAAGGAATCTCTCTACCAGCATGAACTTGCCACGTACGATGCAAGCGATCAGTTTGACCACCATGCCTCTGAGGGCTTTATCCAGATTTACGGACTGCCTGTCCGAACCCAGTCGCAAGTCCAGGGGCGAGAAGGCTAAAACACGCCGTTTTATTCACCGTTATGCCTTCTCACGGCCCCTGTTCACGGGGCCGTTTTCGTTCTAAAGTGAACCGCCGGAGCCAATAACCATGACTGAATACACAACACACCATTTCAAAGCGACCTCACGCTATAGCGTGTCCATTGACTATGACCGCCGCCTGTTCCCGCATGACATTGCCGGGTCCATAGCCCATGCCCGCATGCTGGCAAAGCAGAACATCATCACCAGCGCTGAGGGTGAAGCGTTAGTGCGTGGGCTGGAAGCCATCCGTCAGGAAATTGAAGCTGGCTCTTTTCAGTGGAGGGAAGAGCTGGAAGACACTCACATGAACATAGAGCGCCGCCTCTTTGACCTGGAAGGTGAGGTGGCGGGCAAGCTGCACACGGCTCGCTCTCGCAATGACCAGGTGACCACTGCGGTGCGCCTGTTCACCCGTGAGGCCATCTCAGAAGCGACGGTGGGCTTACAGAAGCTACAAGCCGCATTGGTGGCGCAGGCTGAACAGCACCAGGCCACCCTTATACCGGGCTATACGCACCTCCAGCGGGCGCAGCCGGTGCTGCTGGCGCATCATTTCCTGGCGTACTTTGAGATGTTTGACCGGGACGCCGCGCGTCTGGCGGACTGCCGCCGCAGGGTCAACGTTTTGCCTTTGGGCAGCGGCGCATTGGCCGGGGTGCCCTACCCCATAGACCGTGAGGCCGTTGCCCAGGAGTTGGGTTTCGACAGTGTGAGCGCAAACTCCATGGACGCAGTATCAGACAGGGACTACGTGGTGGAGTTCATCAGCGCGGCGGCAACCTGCATGATGCACTGCTCACGGCTGGCGGAGGAACTGGTCATATGGTCGTCACCGGAGTTTGGCTTCGTGAAGCTGGCTGAGGAGTGGACCACGGGGTCCAGCATCATGCCTCAGAAACGCAACCCTGACTTCGCGGAGTTGGCCAGGGGCAAGACGGGCCGCGTGTATGGGTCTCTCATATCGGTATTGACCACACTCAAGGGGCTGCCGCTGACGTATAACCGGGACCTCCAGGAGGACAAGGAGCCCTTGTTTGACGCCACTGACACCCTTCACGGTACGCTGGAAGTACTCGCAGGTATGATTGAGAGTGTCACGGTGAACACGGACCGCGTGACTGCCGCTGCAAGTGACAGCTCCCTACTGGCCACTGACTTGGCCGACTACCTGGTGGGAAAGGGCATAGCCTTTAGAGAGGCTCACTCCATTGTGGGGCGCTTGTGCCAAGACACCGCAGGACAGGGACGTGCGCTGAGCGACCTGTCATTAGTGGACTTCAAAGGCTACTCAGCGTCGTTTGACGACGGCGTATTGAACATTACCGCAGCAAGCTCAGTAGCGGCCCGCAACGTACCGGGCGGCACAGCGCCGTCCCAAGTGAAACAGGCCCTGGCGGATGCCAAGCGGCGCATGAAGGAGGCTACCAGTGGGCAGTGAGGTCAAGATAGCGCCCTCCATCCTATCCGCAGACTTCTCCCGTCTAGGAGAAATAGTGACTGAGACCACCGCTGCTGGGGCCGATTACATCCACATTGACGTAATGGACGGGCGGTTTGTGCCAAACCTAACCATTGGCCCCCAGGTGGTGCAGGCCATAAGGCCGCACACCACCTTGCCTCTGGACGTCCATCTGATGATTGTGGAGCCAGAGCGGTTGATACCGGACTTCTGCACGGCTGGCGCCAATATCATCACGGTGCACCAAGAAGCGGTGCCTCACCTCCACAAAGTCATCCAGGGAATCAAGGAGTTGGGCGTCAAGGCAGGGGTCGCCATTAACCCGGCCACGCCTGCCATTGCGCTTGAAGACATACTGCCAGACCTGGACTTAGTGCTGGTCATGACGGTGAACCCAGGCTTTGGATGGCAGAAGTTCATACCAAGCATGCTGGGCAAAATACGCAAGCTGCGCCAGATGATTGATGAGGCAGGCCTAAAGACGGAGCTGGAAGTGGACGGAGGCCTGAAAGGCAACAACGTCCAACTGGCGGTTGAGGCAGGCGCGCGTGTGATTGTCTCCGGCTCAGGCGTCTATGATGCAGGTATGTCCATTGCAGACGCGGTGTCCTTGCTCAAAAAGAACGCTCTGCCTACCTAGCATTCAAACGCATACAAAGAAGAAGCCGCGTACTTGAGTACGCGGCTTCTTGCTGCTTGTCTGTAAATGTGCCGGTTAGACCTGAACCCGTACCCGTTGCTGGGTGCGCAAACACCGTGTGCAGACGTTAATCCGCATACGCTTCCCGCCAATGACCAACGTGGCACGCTGGATGTTGGGTAGGAATTTTCGCTTGGTGTGCCGGTTTGAGTGGCTAACGTTGTTACCCGACTGGGGCTTCACGTCGCACAGTGCGCACTTTGCCATCTTGCAATCCGTCCTTACACGTGTGTGGTACGTCAGTACCACCAAAATTTAGTCTGAAGGCGCGGGGACTTTAGTCCACCTACACCTGGATACTCGCACTCACAACGCTTACTCTGACGATGCTGGAGACGGTGGATACGCCAGAAAACGCCGTTTTGACTGCTGAAAGGGAGGTCAGTAGAATGCCCACACCAGTCGACGACGCAGGAAAAGTCTATCATAGCGTACGTGAGGGGCGCAAACGCATGGTTGACACCAAGAACGCACCCAGCATTTTGACGGGGGCCGGCTTTCACCGACTGGTGGTTGCTGGCACCCGATGTGTCGAGCAGCACGTTGAGGCTATCAACGCCCTCAACGTGTTTCCCGTGCCGGACGGTGACACGGGCATCAACATGTTCCTCACCCTCCGCTCAGGAGAGTCGTCATCGGAGATTCCCTCGGGGCCAGCGACTGTTGCTGAAGTCAGCAATGCTGTTGCCAAAGGAACCCTCCTTGGCGCCAGAGGCAACAGCGGCGTCATCTTCTCCCAATTCCTTCGTGGCCTAGCCACCGCGCTACGTGAGTGCGACGAATGCGACGCTTCCACCATGGCAACAGCCATCGCAGGAGGCGCAGCCGCTGCATATAAGGCGGTCAGCCAGCCGGTGGAAGGCACCATGCTCACCGTGATGCGCGCCGCTGGGGAAGAAGCCCAGAGGTCCAGCAGTTCCAGCCTTGAAGACATGTGGCAGGCATCATTGGGAGCAGCTCAAGAAGCGTTGGCCCATACACCGGAACAACTCCCCGTGCTACGAGAGGCCGGCGTGGTGGACGCGGGCGGTCAGGGGGTGGTGGCATTCATGGCCGGAGCCTTGGCCTATCTCCAAGGCAAAACAGACGCCACGCTGGACATAACCACACCCGTTCAGGCTGGAAGTGGAAGCCCAGGGCATGAAGCCACGGATGTCAGTCATGATTTCCTGGAACATACAGAGGAGGAGGCCTATGGCTACTGTACGCAACTCCTCATCCGCGGTGCTGACATGGACGTGGACAGCGTCCGTGATCAGATAGCCGTCTTGGGCAGGTCCACCGTGGTGGTGGGAGACGATTCGTTAATCAAAGTGCACACGCACGTCCTGGACCCCGGCCCAGTGGTCAG
The DNA here is from genome assembly GCA_963693605.1 of Dehalococcoidia bacterium. Taxonomy (GTDB): domain Bacteria; phylum Chloroflexota; class Dehalococcoidia; order Lucifugimonadales; family Australimonadaceae; genus JAQBVZ01. The sequence goes on from CAVOAJ010000029.1 coordinate 11,313, forward strand.
TCTCGGCACCTCACTAGGCACGCTGGACCAGGTCAAAATTGAGAACATGGACACCATGCATCAGGAGTTCATGGCACTCCACGGCTACGTACAGTCATCGAACGCGGTGGCCGTGGTGGCAGTGGCATCGGGTGACGGCCTGGAGCAGGTCTTCCGGGACCTGGGGGCCGCAGCCGTGGTGCGCGGCGGGCAGACCATGAACCCCAGTGCGCAAGAGATACTGGAGGCCGTCCAGGGCATGCAGGCTCAACAAGTAGTGGTACTCCCCAACAACCCAAACATTCTCATGGCTGCGCAGCAGGCGGCGGAACTGTGCGAGAACCCGTGCGCTGTGCTAGCCAGCCGGACCATTCCCCAGGGGATTGCCGCGCTGATTGCCTACAACCCAGACCTGGACGCCGACGCCAACGTGAAAGCCATGACAACCGCGCTGTCCAGCGTCCGTAGCGGTGAGGTGACGGTTGCCGTGAGAGACGCCACCATCAACGGCGTGAGCGTGTCGGCAGGCCAAGCCATCGCCCTGCTGGACGGTACATTGACCACGGCAGGCGCCACGACTGAAGAGGCTCTCCTTGGTCTGCTGGAACACGCGGGTGTAAGCGAGGGCGATCTTGTCACGCTATACGGTGGCGCTGACGTTTCAAGTGAGGCTTTAGAGCAAAACGCTGAAACCATCCGCCAGCGCTGGCCCGAGATTGAGGTGGAAGCAGTAGACGGCGGACAGCCCCATTACCAGTACCTAGTCTCCATTGAATAAGCTCAAAGAGGTAAACCATGGCCGTTAAAATTGTCACTGACAGTGTGTCTGATCTGCCCGCTGACCTGGCGGCGTCCCTGGACGTAAGGGTGGTGCCGCTGACCGTCAACTTTGGCGCTGAGAGCTTCCTGGATGGCGTGGACATCACATCAGAGCAGTTCTTTCAGAAGCTGGTCGCGGCATCGTCGCTCCCAACTACGGCCGCCCCGTCAATAGAAGCCTTTGCGCAGGTGTTCCGGGAACTCACCGGACAAGGGCACGACGTTCTGTCCATGCATATAAGCAGCAAGCTCAGTGCCACGTTGAATTCCGCCACGCAAGCAGCTGCGGAGGTGGGCAGCGACCGCATCCAGGTTCTGGACACGCAGGCGGCATCGCTCATGCAGGCGTTGATAGTGACTGCGGCAGCAAGAGCAGCCCAGGCGGGCGGTTCGCTGGAGGAGGTAACGCAGGCGGCCAAGAGCAGCGTCGCAAAGACGTCGCTCTACTTCGTGCTGGACACGCTGGAATACCTCCAGAAGGGTGGACGCATAGGACGTGCTGCCGCGTTGGTGGGCGGTCTCCTGGGCATCAAGCCGATATTGACGCTGCATGAAGGCGAGGTCCACCCTCACGAAAAGATTCGAACCCGCGCCAAGGCCGTCGCGCGCATCGTAGAGATAGTCCAGGCAGACGGACCCTACGAAGAAATCGCCATTCTCCACGCATCGTCGTCGGAGGACGCACAGCGGTTGGCTGAGATTGTCCAGC
>CAVOAJ010000030.1:0-12723 GCA_963693605.1 Dehalococcoidia bacterium
GCATGACTCTTCTGCCAAAGGCCCCATGATTTTTGGCCATGAGAACGTCGGCTCTGTAGCGCAAATTGGCCGCGGGGTCGTGGCGGACGCTCTTGGGAGGCCGTTAAAAGAAGGAGACCGAGTGGTCTTCCGCGCCGCGCCCTGCGGACGGTGCCCCAGTTGCACTCAGGGCCTGACTTGCTCTGTGAACCCGCTGTACGGTTACATCCCTTCTGACATACCTCCCTACATCCGTGGTGGCTTCTCCCAGTACATTTATTTAGACCCCAGCCCGTGGGTACTCAAAGTCCCGGATGAAATGTCCACGGAGCGCGCTCTGTTAGCGGTCATAGGTAACCACACCACCCTTTTGGGTCTTGAAAAGATAGGCGGCATACATACCGCAGACACTGTGGTAGTCCAAGGCGCAGGTCCAATTGGCATGGGTGGGCTGATCCAATCCAAAATATCCGGCGCCTCCCGGGTCATCGTCATCGGCGGGCCGAAGAGCAGGCTGGACTTGGCCAAGGAGATAGGCGCCGACGACACCGTGGACATTGACGACTATCCAACGCCGGAGGCGCGGATTGACCGCATCCGGGAGCTCACAGGAAGCATTGGCCCTGACATGGTGATTGAATGTTCCGGCGCACCCAGTGCGGTGCAAGAGGGGCTGGAGATGGTACGGCGTGGCGGGAAGTACCTTGTCCTTGGGCAAGCAACCGACTACGGCCAGCAGCCCATCAACCCCTCACTCATCACCCGTAAGGCCATACGCGTGGAGGGCGCCATTGCTGGAGTTGCACCTTATTCATACATCGTGCGTTCCCTTGAGGCCATGAACTCCGTTGTGTCCTACCCAGTTGAAAAGCTCATCACGCACCGGTACGCCTTGGAGGACATCAATGACGCCTTCAAGGCCCATGAGTCCTATGAGGCTATGATCCCTGTGGTGCTCCCCAACGGCTAGCCGCAAGGCACAGATATGTCCGTACCGAGTATGGAGGCGGCGCAGTGGACGTAAGCAAAGCAGCAGTCTTTGTTGGACCGCAAAGGCCTTTTGAGATACAGGAATTCCCTGTACCTGAGGTTGGGCCTGGCGCTGTCTTGGTGAAGATGCAGATGGCCGCCGTCTGCGGCAGTGACGTCCATAAATGGCATGACCCCAAAAGCAAGGGCCCCATCATCATGGGCCATGAGAACGTGGGCCTCGTCGCCCAAATTGGCAGGGGCATTGCAGAGGACGCCGTTGGCCAACAGTTGAAAGAGGGTGACCGCATTGTCTTTCGCGCCGCGCCCTGCGGCCGATGCTATGACTGCACGGTGGGCCTCTCCTGCCACGTAACGCCCCACTACGGCATGTTGCCCGCTGACCAAGCGCCCTACCTCACGGGCGGCTTCTCAGAGTACCTCTACCTGGAACCACACCCCTGGGTGCTGAAGATTCCAGATGAGATGTCCACGGAGCGCGCGGTCATTGGCAACCACACCGTGCTGCTTGGCATTGAGAAAATAGACGGCATCCATTTATCAGACACGGTGGTTGTCCAGGGCGCGGGACCCATTGGCATGGGCGCGCTGGTGCAGACCAAGGTCATGGGCGCTAAGAAGGTGATTGTCATAGGTGGGCCAAACAACCGCCTGGAGCTAGCCAAAGAGGTTGGCGCTGATGAAGTGGTGGACATAGCTGACTATCCGACGCCAGAGGCCAGGGTGGAGCGAGTGAAGGAGTTAACCAGGGGCATTGGCCCGGACGTGGTTGTTGAATGTTCCGGTGCCAGCACCGCCGTCCAAGAGGGGTTGGAGATGGTCCGCAAGGGTGGCAAGTACTTGGTCATTGGCCAAGCTACGGACTATGGACAGCAGCCCATCAACCCCTCGCTCATCACATTGAAAGCAGTCAGGATGGAGGGAGCCATGGCCTCTACCGCACCGTTCGGGTATATCGTGCGGTCAGTTGAAGCCATGAACTCTGTGATTTCCTTTCCTGTGGAAAAATTGATTACTCACAAATACCCTCTTGCCGATATTAACGAAGCCATCAAAGTCCATGAATCCTATGAGGCAATGATTCCAGTCATCATGCCTAACGCCTAGTATTTGAGCCACTATTGACTACACCATAGGACTCCCATATGGTGAGGGCCGCTCCACAAGGCGGCGAAACGAAGCAGTGAGGCTAACGAACTATGACGCAGCTTTTTCGCGAAGAACGACGAGTACGGCTGACAAGCGCCCAGAACCCCTACCAGGCAGAGATTGATGAGGACGCCAGCCAACGGGAGAGAGATGTCAACGGTGACGTACTCATCAAAGGCTCAAACGTCCCCTTTGAGCTAACCCGTCAGGGTCGGCTGTCACGCTACCTCAGCAATGAGGGCGAAAACACACCCCTTTCAGACAGGGCCTTCTTCCGGCATGACATCCGTACCCAGTCCGGTAAGCATACTCACCAGGGTGGTATTGGCATCTTTGTCATGGAGGGCCTCGGTTACACCACCGTGAACGGCCAGTCTCTGGACTGGAAGAAATACGACCTCATCCTGCTCCCCAACATTCCTGAGCAGTGTGAGCACCAGCACTTCAACCGTGACCCCAGCAAACCCGCCATTTGGTGTGCCTTCATTTACGAAGGCAGTCGCCGGGAGGCTGGCAACCAGGTAACTCAGAACACAGACAGTCCCGAATACAGCGGGACCCCCACGGTCTAGTAAAAGGAGACCCACCGATGGTCATGGCGGACCGCCGGGAAATCCGGCGTATACGAATGCAAGAAACTCCAGACCCCTATCTTGACGAGCTGGAGGATGACGCTCGCCAAAGGGAACGGGACACCAAAGGGCGCATTTTTATCAAAGGTACAGACGCGCCCTTTGAATTGACCCGCCAAGGCAGGCTCTCCTTTTATGTTGGTGAGGGTGGATGGGAAGACCCCAACATGCCGCTATCCAATCGCAACTTCTTCCGGCATGACATCCGCACCCAGTCCGGCAAGCACACCCACCAGGGCGGCATCGGCATCTTCGTCATGGAGGGCATCGGCTACACCACCGTCAACGGTGAGTCGTTGGACTGGAAGAAGTATGATCTCATTCTGCTGCCCAACATTCCTGAGCAGTGTGAACACCAGCACTTCAACCGTGACCCCGGCAAACCCGCCGTGTGGTGCGCATTTATCTATGAGTCAATCCGCAGGGAAGCCGGCAACCAGGTATCCCAAAACACAGACAGCCCGGAATACGGCGGCAACACGGCCTAAGTAAACGGGCGTCCCAGGGAATTCTAACCGCAGAGGAGAAGCATGGTATACGAGCGAGAACGTACCAGAGAGCCGGAAGCAGGCGCAGAAGACGCCTATGACCGTAGCCTGCGACTGTGGAAAGAGAAACGCGACCGTGACCTCAACGGCGACATCATCATCAAAGGCGACTCAACGCCCCCAGTGCAAACTCAATTTGCGCTGATGGGCCAGATGCTGCCCAAGCTGAACACCCCGCTGCAAGAGTGGAACCTCTGGCGCATTGTTGTGCCCACGCAGACCGGTAAACAGGCCCAGCAAGGCGGCCTGGCCTTCTTCATTGAGCAAGGTAAAGGTCACAGTGTCCTCAACAATGAACGGGTGGACTGGAAGAAGGGTGACCTTGTGGTTATCCCCATCCGTGATAATGAGGTTGAGTTCCAGCACTTCAATGATGACCCGGATAGCCCCGCAGTCTGTTACATGTTCCGCCACCGCTTCTTCAAAGAGGAGATTGGCAGCATTACCAGGCATATAGAGGATTCTCCGGACTGGAAAGCTTCAGCCAGCTAGTTATTTAGGCTCACGTCAACTACTACACTACATTTGCCTTAAGGCACGGCGCACATCAGCCGCAACGTAAAGAGGAGGACTCAAGTGCCAAACCGTATAGAACAATTCGGTGGACGGAACCTTTATCAGGAGCTCTTGGACCTACGTGACGTTCAACGAGAACGTTTCCGTAATGGCCTGTGGCTTATCAGTGAAGAAGACATCCCCTGGGAGATCAACCGCCAGGGCAAAATGAAATGGTACCTGCATCCAGGTCTGGGTGACGTCTGTATCAACACCCAGCTCTTCTACATGCAAGAGTTGCCTACAGGAAGCAAGAGCGGCCGTATCCATTTCCAGGGCGGTCAGTGCATCCTGTTCCTTGAGGGTCGCGGCCACACCATGCTGGACGGCGTCCGGTATGACTGGGAGTCCACTGATGCCATGAACGTCCCTCTCAAGACAGAGGGCGTGGTCATCCAGCACTTCAACGAGTCCTCTACTGAGCGAGCGTTGTTTGTAGTGTCTGAGGCCAACATGACAGACACCCTGGGCGTTGACCGTGGTTCCGGGTTTGAGCAACTGGAAAACTGCCCGGAGTATGGCAAGTAGCCGCGGGCGTTGCCCATTTGTTGGATTGAAAGTTTGAGTAATTTGCAATTGGACCGGTACATTGTCGCCGGTCCAGTTGTGCGCCGCCCATATAGGCGGAGTCTAGATCGGGAGTAAAAGATATTGAGCGCTCAAGTCATCGTCGACCGTCTTATTGGAGAACTGGAGAGCGGAGGCCGTTGCGCCTGTCAGCTGGACCCGGCTGTTATGGAGTCCGAGGGCATTAAGCCTGGCGACATCATCAGCATCCAGAGTGCCAGGGGCAAGTCCATCCCAGCCAGGGTAGACCCACCCCGTGAGGAAGACCGTGCATCACGCATGGTGCGCCTTGACCGCTTCCTCCGCCAGTCCACCAAGTCACGCATCAATGATGATGTGACTATCGCAAAACTGGAGTCTCGGCCAGCCGAGTTCGTCCGCGTCCTCCCTGCTATTGACCTCACCATGGCGCACAACGTGGTGGAGCACCTTAGGGAGCACCTTATTGAGGACGCTCCGCCTGCGGCATTGGATTCCGTAATTTTTGCGCACTTTGACGGCGCTGCTTCCGGCACAACGTATAAGGTCCTAGACATCCGGCCTGAACACGGGATTATCACGTCAGAGACCGAGATTGAAATTGATTTCACGGAGCCGTCAGTTGTCACAGACGCGCTGAGTGAAGTGACCTATGAAGATGTGGGCGGAGTTGCCAAGCAGATTGCCCAGCTCCGCGAGTTGGTCCTGCTGCCACTAACCTTCCCCCACGTCTACCGGTACCTGGGCATCAACCCGCCTCGTGGTGTCATTCTCTGGGGCCCGCCTGGCACCGGAAAGACCCATATGGTAAGAGCCCTGGGCAGTGAACTTCAGGCAAAGTTCTACTACGTGAACGGCCCTGACATTCTGGGTGGCGCCTACGGTGAAAGTGAGGGCAACCTCCGTCGCATGTTTGGAGAGGCAGCCCATCACGCGCCAGCCATCATCTTCATCGACGAATTGGACGCCCTCCTCGTCAAGCGTGGCGAGACGGGCTCCCAGACCGACACGCGTGTGGTCACCACCCTCCTATCCCTCATGGACGGTATGCGCCGTGCAGACGGTGTGATGGTCATTGGCACCACCAACCGGTTGGACGTCATTGAACCCGCAGCACGTAGGCCCGGTCGTTTTGACCGAGAGTTGTTTGTGGGCCCGCCGGACGCTGACGGGCGCCTTGAGGTATTACACATCCATAGCCGTGAGATGCCGCTGACCAACGATGCCATAGACGGGTTGGAGGTCATTGCATCACGTACCCACGGGTACACCGGTGCGGACTTAATGGAGCTCTGCCGTGAGGCGGGTCTCACCGCCCTCAGAAGACTCACGGACGGAGAGGACATCGTCACTCACCTTTCTGCGTTCCGCTTGAACCCAGAAGACGTGCGCGTCAGTCTTGCTGACTTTGAGGCTGCGCAGTCCGTGGTCAGGCCGTCCGGTATGCGTGAAGCCCTGGTCCAGGTACCTGAAGTCCAATGGTCAGACATTGGCGGGTATCACAAGACCAAGAAGCGCCTACAGGAGCTCATCCGGATGTCCTTTTCCAAGAAGACAGAGAGTGGTGGACTCAATCTGCGACTCTCCCCCGGTATCGTGCTCCACGGTCCTTCTGGCACCGGCAAGACCCTGCTGGCCCAGGCCGTGGCCAAGGAGTCCGGTGTGAACTTCATCCCTGTTGCCGGACCGGAAATTTTCAACAAATGGCTCGGTGAGTCAGAAGAAAGCGTCCGGCACATCTTCAAGGTGGCCCGTCAGGTGGCTCCAGCCATCATCTTCTTTGACCAGCTGGACGCCATATTGCCGCGGCGCACAGGTGAGGCGGCCACGCGCACCTCAGAGCGCGTGGTCACGCAACTCCTCTCTGAGCTTGATGCCATAGACCCTCAGACTGATATCGTGGTGTTGGCTGCCACCAACCGCATTGACCTCTTGGATCCTGCCGCACTGCGCTCAGGCCGCTTCAGCACGCACCTGTTTGTGCCCATGCCTGATGAGCAAGAGCGTATAGAGATACTAGAAATTGAACTGGAAGGCACTGAGTTGGCTGATGTTTCAGACCGTGCCGCCGCCATCAAAGACTTGGCTGAGCAGACGGAGGGGTTTGCCGGTGCGGACCTCGCATCGCTGGTAGAGCAAGCCAAACTGCATGCTCTGGAGGAGGACGCCACGGGTGGCCTGAAGCGAGAATCCCTTCTGGCCATGCTAGAGAGCACCCGGAGCTTCCGCCTGGCCCAGGCAGCGCCACTGTAAGGATGCCATCGTTCGTAGGCTCAGTGGAGGATGACCATGGCAAATTTCTATGACAAATGGCTAAATCTGTGGGATGTAGCTGAGCAAGAGCGGCGTGACGCCCCCAAGATTATCCATGAAGAGGATATTCAGTGGGTGAACACGCCCCAGGACACCAAGGCTGGGATGTTGGTGGCCCCGGAGACGGGGTTCCGCACATGGGGTTCTGAAACCATGATTGCGGAGATACAGCCCGGCTGGCACACCGGCAGGCACCGCCACGGTGAAGAGGGCATCCACATTGTGGATGGCTCCGGTTTCTCCATTATCAACGGCGTCCGATACGACTGGGCCAAGGGCTCCACGCTCTGGGTACCCTTCGGCGCAGAACACCAGCACTTCAACACGGGCGCTGAGACTGCCCGCTACTTTTCATTGATGAGCCTCAGCCTTGAGCACCTGGCCGGAATTGCCAAACTGGAACAGCTTGATGCCTGCGGGCCCACGGACACTGTGGTGGACGCTCCCGTGTCAGCCGACGGCTTTGACGACAAGGGCCGCCGAATCCGGTTATTGTGGGATGAGGCCCCAAAGGTAGCTGGGAGCAAGGAAGACCACCATCAGTCGGGGGAGGTCTGGGCGCCTCAAGTGGCCCGTGGCCACCATGCCCTCTGGATAGACTTCATGCAGCCTCAGAACGGCTTCCAGAACGTGGAGATTGAGATAAGCGGCATCCTGTCAGATGCTCCCCACAGCAATGGCGGCAAGCACGCTCACATGGAAGCCATCCTCTACATTCTCCAGGGAGAGGGCTACAGTGAGATTGAGGGTGAGACCATCCCGTGGAAAACCGGCTCCTGCTTCCATGTGCAGGGACCTCAGACCATGCATCAACACTTCTGCACCAGTGATGAGCCCTCGCACATGCTGCGGTGCTCCCCTGGGCTCCGCACCAGCTTCTATCAAGCCGTAGCCAAGGAGCAATTCCCAAAGCTCTGGTATGAGCAGTCCAGCGCTATATAGCATATGAACACACCATCTTCAGTAGACGTCCTAGTAGTGGGCGCGGGAAACGCCGCGCTCTGTTCCGCATTGGCAGCCCGCCAAGGGGGTGCAAGCGTGTTGGCGCTAGAGAAAGCGCCTGAACACCTCCGCGGAGGCAACACCTACTTCACCGGCGGCGCCATCCGTTTTGCCTTCAACGGCTTTGATGATATCCGCGCGCTGATACCAGACCTCACGGAGCAAGAGGCGTCGGTGATGGAAGTGGGCCGCTACCCTGAGACAGAGTTCTACGACGACCTCATGCGCGTGACTGAGTCGTTGTCTGACCCTGAGATGGCGGACATGCTGGTCCGGCGCTCATTTGACACCATGAAGTGGCTCCAGAGCCAGGGTATGCGTTTTGTACCGCTATGGGGCCGACAAGCCTTCAAAGTGGATGATAAGTTCCACTTCTGGGGCGGGTTGATTCTTGAATCGGTAGGCGCAGGCAAAGGCCTCTCAGACCAACTCTTTGACATTGCCACCCAGAACGGCGTGCAAATAGCGTACGGCACCGCCGCTACCAATCTATTGATGGACGACTCCGGCAAAGCTGTCGGCGTAAGAGTGAAGGGTCCAGACGGCTACGCGGACATCGCAGCAAAGTCTGTCGTGCTGGCATGTGGCGGGTTTGAGTCCAACCCAGAGATGCGCACCCGCTATCTGGGCCCCGGCTGGGAGCTGGCCAAGGTGCGTGGAGTCCGCTTCAACACGGGCGACGGCCTCACAATGGCCATGGCCATTGGCGCGCAGCCCTACGGCCACTGGAGCGGCAGCCACGCCGTGGCGTGGGACCTCAACGCTCCGGCCTTCGGCAACCGGAACATTGCAGACCTCTACCAGAAGCACTCCTACCCCTTTGGGCTCATCGTCAACGTCAACGGCAATCGGTTTGTGGATGAAGGTGCGGACTTCCGCAACTACACGTATGCAAAATATGGACGTGAGATTCTCTTTCAACCCCAACGCGCCGCCTTCCAGCTTTTCGACCAGAAGACGAAGCACCTGCTACGGGACGAGTATCACATTCCGCAGGTGACCATGGCTGAAGCAAACACCATTGAGGAGCTTGCCCAGGCAATGGACATCAACGTCGAGGGGCTCGTATCAACGGTGGAGCAATTCAACGCGGCGTGCCAGCCCGGTGAGTACAACCCAACTGTTCTGGACGGCGTGCACACAGAGGGCATTGACCCGCCCAAGTCCAACTGGGCGTTGCCCCTGGACTCACCCCCCTACCTGGCGTACGCCGTGACCTGCGGGCTCACTTTCACCTTTGGCGGGTTGCGCATCAACCGTCGCGCCCAGGTCATGGACAACGTGGACGAGCCCATTCCCGGCCTCTACGCCGCTGGTGAGATTGTGGGCGGCATCTTCTACCACAACTACCCAGGGGGCTCTGGACTCATGTCAGGGTCAGTCTTTGGGCGCGTGGCCGGCACCAGCGCCGCTGAGGACGTGTAGGACTACTCCCCTATCCCGTATAGCCGCGCGCAGTTGTCCCAGAGTATCTTCCGCTTGCTCTCCTCAGACACGTCCGGCTGGCCCAGGAACTCCTCCACGCTGTGAGGGAACTCTGAGTCATGGTGCGGATAGTCTGACGAGAACACGACGTTGTTGTTGCCAACGGCAGCTAGAGCGTACTGGAGTTCATACTCGTCAGCCTCAGTCCCCACCCAGCAGTTGCTGGCAAAGTACTCACTGGGCTTCTTGGTGAGGAACGGTGCGTCCCACTCTCGGTACAGTTCATAGTCCCTGTCCATACGGCTAATCCAGAACGGAGCCCAACCGGCGTTGGCCTCCAGGTATGCCGCCCTGAGCTTTGGAAAGCGCTCAAAGACGCCTCCGCATATCATGCTGATCATGGCCTTCATCATGCCAATGGGGTGAGAGCTGGCGTGGAGCATCAGGCGGTTGGTCCCGAACTCCGAGCCGTCCTGTCTGTAGACCGACCCCGTGCCTTCATGGAACCCCACAGGCACGTCAAGCTCCTCCAAGGTGCTCCATATCGCCTCGTAGGGTGACGAATGGAACGGTACGCCGTTCACGAAATTGGGGCGCATGTAGACGCCCACAGCGCCTAGGTCGTTGACTGCGCGCCTCGCCTCTTTCACCGCCTCCGCCGCGTCGTGTTGCGGCAGCATGGCACAGAGCTTCAGCCGTGCAGGGTCTGCCTGGCAGAAGTCGTACAGCCAATTGTTGTAGGCGCGGCACACCGCCGCAGACAGGCCACCGTCGACGCCGTCCAAGCCATTCGGTACGTACAGGCACACCGTGGGGAAGAGCACCGCAATGTCGATGCCCTCCATATCCATGGCTATCAACTGCGAAGGGCCGTCATAGCCACGAGCGCGCATCTCGGCAGTCGCTGCGTCGGTACGGCTGCTCATGCCATACATGCGCTCAGGGTTGTCCACGTCCACCGTGGGCAGGATGTGACCCTGGAACTGGAAGGTGCCGCCCCGCTTGCCGGCCGCCCTTGCAATCTTGGGCGCGCTGGCCTGATAGGCGCTGTCCATGTACCGCTCAAAGATGTCTGACGGCTCAATAACGTGCATATCCGAGTCCATGACCCGGAATCCTTGCTTGACCATGCATATCCCCTAGTGAAGATTACCCTGCTGCGACTTCCGATCCTTCCACAGACAAGGGCTCCAGAGAATCATTGCCCGTGAGGAAGCGGAGCACCACGCGGTTGTGCTCATCAGCGTGCTCAAACTGCGCCCAGTGGCCCGTGTCCATGGCCAGATGGTGCTGCGCGCCAGGAATGGCGGCGGCAAGTATCTCACCCGCAGGAGGCGCGACGGGGTTCTTCTCCGCCCAGTACACCAGCGTGGGGGCCTTTATCTGCGACAGTTCGGTCGCTGTCATAAGGTGGTGTTGCGGAGGCGAGCCTGGCCCGCCCATGTAGTTAGACACCACCTGTTGCAGCAAGGCGTTGGTGGCGGGGTCGTTATATATTTTGTGACGGATGTCCACGGGCTCTTGGGGCAAACGTTCCGCGCGTGCCAAGAGACCAACCATACGTTGGTAGATGTTCTCCTTGGTGGGGTCCTTCAGGAAAGAGATCTGCCGTTCAAGGTTTTCCTTCCCAGGCAGGCCGCCAACCGTGTCACCCTTGTCGTTATGCAGAACAAACCCCTGCGCAGTGGTGAGCACCATCTTCAGCACACGGTCAGGGTGATGAAACGCAAGTCGTTGGGCCGTCCAGCCGCCCATGGACTGTCCCTCAATATTGGCTGCATCAATGCCCTGAGAGTCCATGAAATCCAAGACCTGCTCCATATATGCAGGAACAAGCTCAGGATTGAAGGGTGGGCGCGGGCCATACCCATGCCACACGCAGTCCAACGCAAAGACGTGGAAATGCTGAGCGTACGCCATCACGTTACGGCTGAAATTTTCTAAGTGTCCGCCCTGCCCGTGTAGCAGCAAGAGAGGCTCACCGGAGCCCGCCTCCACATAGCGACCAGGGTACTTTCCGCCACCGTGCTTGACCTCGGCACCCATCAGGTTTGTCCACGTGCTTGCCATGCAATTCACCTCAATGCTAGAGCTTGGCCCGCAGTATAGCGGAGGTCTTGTGAACTCGCATCAGCCAAAAGAAAAGGCCGACCCCTAAGGGTCGGCCTTTTACAGTCGATTGCGTGCGGTTACGCCTCGTCCGCTAGGTTCCACTCAGGCGTCATGCCCACTTCCACCTGCACTTTGTGGGAGGCTTCCTCAGCCTCCGTGGTGCGCACCTCTTTATTGGCTTGGATGTTCTCCAGGCCGCGTGCCTTCGCCTGAAGCCTGCGCCAGACCACCAGATGAGAGTCTGTGCTGGACAGGTACTCTGCTGTGTCATACCGCTGAGGTGCAGCGGCCCGGAAGTCCTGCCGGGAGAAGTCCCGATACATGGCCCACCTGTGGAAGGTGTTGAAGTGCAACCACTCGTACGCTTTGCCAAGCCAGTTGTTGGCTTTAGCCCAGTGGTAGTAAATCTGCCGCGTGGTTGTCGCGTCTATGGCAACGTTGTTCCGTGTGTAGATGTGCGTACGATAATCCAGGTGAATTATGGCAGGCATGTGATGCTGGAGACCGTTCCACTCTTCACCAAAGTCGTTGGGATCGGTCTTGCGCCAGCGACGCCGGTTGGCCCACTCAAACATCCAGTTCCAAGCCATACGGTACCGATTCTTGGGCCAGTGAGCCCCCGCGCCTAACTGCTTGGAAAAGTCCCACTGGTAAGGTTTCGCCGCGCTGCCCAGGCCGGGGTAATGGCAATGGGCTGCACGGTTGAACTTGATGTCCGTGTACATGCCCACCTCACCCATCTGTTGCATTGGGCTCAGGAACATCATGAACGCGTCCCGATGCACGTAGGGTACGTGAGCGTCAAACGCGTTCTCATTGGCGGGACGCCAGTTCAGTGGCCATATCTCTGTGGCATAGAGCATGATGCCCTTGTCTGTGAAGAACTCAGGCGGCACGTCTTCCTCAATGGGGGCTGGCTCTCCCTCACCCATCCAGACGAATACCATGCCGCGGTGCGTCTGCGTGGGATACTTGCGGGCCTGCACCTTGCCGGGAATCTTGGACTCCGGGCCTTCTGGCAGGACTGCCAGCACGTTGCCATCCTCGTCGTAGGTCCAGCCGTGATATGGGCAGGACACGGTGCCTTCAAAGTGGCAGTCGCCGTGCATGAGGCTGCCGCCACGATGGGGACAGACGTTCCATAGAGCAGCCACGCCGTGCTTACCCTGGAAGAAGACCAAATCCTCTCCCAACATCTTTATCCCTACGGGCTTCTTCTTTACCTTGCTGGCCGCAATAGCCGGGTACCAGTACTCCTTGAGTCCTAGCTCAGGGATCAGCTCCCGGCGGTCTTTCTTCTGGGCCGTTGTACGTTCAACTATCTCAGTAACAGGGGCTTGTTCAGTCCTTGGTTGCACATCTACCATCAGAGCTACCTCCGTAAACCAAATTCAGCGTAACTAAGCTACGCTGGTAAAGCTTCGTAGCCGATACGGTACCGTTTTCGTCGTTCTGATGTCAATGAAGCTGTG
>CAVOAJ010000031.1:0-12570 GCA_963693605.1 Dehalococcoidia bacterium
GGAAGAGAGGATGCTCATGCACTGACTCGTCCGGGTGGAAGTGGTCAGTTGAGCCCTCAATCTGGTGGAAAACGGCTGCCTGGCTGCCCTTCAACTCCTCGCTGCCGTCGGTCGCCAGAGAGGAAAAATGGACAGTAACACTCGCGCCGTCCACGGAGGAGCCGTCAAGGCGAATCAGCGCAAAGGGGAAGCGGTTAAGGCCCACCACCCAGTCAGTGGCGGTTGCAAAGCTGCTCACCGCGCCCGCAGGCGTTGGGGTAGCGTTGGCTCCGCACGCGGTCAGCGCCAGGCTGGCGCTGACGATTGCAAGTACAGTGAGATGCCGTATAGCACGCATGGCACACCAAATTACGGCTCCTAAGAAGGGGCCGTATCTTGTGGATGGATGGCGGAAGGGGTGAGGGCTACGCCCCGCCTGCCACGGCGGGAACAATGCTCAACTCGTCGCCAGCGCTGACGGCCGTGTTGAGACCCTCCAGGAACCGGACGTCCTCTCCGTTCAGGTACACGTTGACGAAGTACCGCAACTGACCGGCTTCATCCAACATACGATCCTGAATACCGGGGAACTTGGACTCTAGCTCTCCAATACAAGCCGCGAGGTCAGCGCCCTCGACGTCTGCTTTTTCGACGCCGTTGGTGATTTTTCGAAGGGGGCCAGGGATGCGTACCGTCGCGCTCATGTATCGTCTCCTGTCGGTCGTTAAATGCCTAGGTAACCTGGGGTACTAGCCTTCTACCACGTCTCCAAGGACGGAGTCTATGCGTATGCCAAGGGATCGGACCCAGTCCAATGCTCGGTCAATCTCATCTTCCTCGCCGTCCATTTCCAAGATAATCCAGCCAACGTTCTCCTGAACGTCTGCCCTGCGGACATTGGTGACTACCTTGAACTGGCGGCCAAGTTCATATACCACTGGCTGCTTGATCAGGTGGTCAACATAGGTGAGCCTAACTCTTCTGACGGGGGACGAGGGAGATGTCATGGTAATCACCTATTTGGTTCGGCTTGCCATGGCGGCCTCAAAAGAGGAAACCGTGGGCTTGATTAGGAATGGGTTTACAACGTCCGCCACAAGCTCCGTGGTCTTTAGGCCGTTGCCTGTGATGTAGACCACTGTGGGCTCATCAGGCTTGATGCGGCCCTGTTCCACCAGCCGCTTGAGCCCGGTGATGGCCACGCCGCCCGCGCCCTCAGTGAAGATGCCTTCAGTCTCAGCCAGGAGCTTCACGCCATCCGCAATCTCATTCTCCTCCGCTATAACAGCGGAGCCTTCAGACGCTTCAATGACCTTGAGGGCGTACCAGCCATCGGCTGGGTTGCCAATGGCCAGAGAGGTGGCAAGGGTGCTGGGCCGTACCGGCTTAATCACAAAGCGGCCCTCTTCCCACGCCTCTGCAATAGGGGCGCAACCACGGGCCTGGGCCAGGTGCATGCGAGTGTGCACTGGGCCCACGAGGCCCAAGTCAGCAAACTCGTTGAATCCCTTCCAAATCTTGGTGAACATAGCGCCGGAGGCTGCTGGCACCACCACGTGGGCAGGAGTTCTCCATCCAAGTTGCTCCGCCACCTCATAACCCAGGGACTTGCTCCCCTCGGCGTAGAAGGGACGCATGTTGATATTGACGAAGGCCCACGGGTAAGAGTCAGCAATCTCACTGCAGAGACGGTTGACGTCGTCGTAGCTGCCTTCTACAGACATCAGGACGGGGTTGTAGATAGCCGCGCCCAGCACCTTGCCAGCCTCAAGGCCGGATGGAATGAAGACGCAGGCTTTGATACCGCCACGGGCAGCATGAGCGGCGACAGAGCAGGCGAGGTTCCCCGTGGAAGCGCAGGCAATGGTGTCAAACTCAAACTCCAACGCCTTGGCGCTGGCCACCGCAACCACCCTGTCCTTAAAAGAGAAAGAGGGATTCACGCTGTCGTTCTTTATGTAGAGTTCATTGAGCCCCAGCATCTTAGCCAGATTGCGGGAGCGAATGAGAGGTGTGAAGCCTGCGTTGATGTCCACGCTCTCATGGTAGTCAGCGGGGAGTAATTCATGGTAGCGCCACAGGCTGTTTGGCCCGGCCTGGATACTCTCCTTGCTGATGAGCCTAGAGATGGCGCCGTAGTCATACATGACCTCAAGCGGCCCAAAGCAGAAATCACACGCGTTGAGTGGTTCCAGGGGGTATTCCCGGCCGCACTCACGACACTTCAAGCCCAATGTGTTAGCCACGCGCCGCTCCCTTCTTCGCCACTCGCCCAGACACGTAATCATCAGAGAAACAGATGTAATAATTCATGGTACCGAGCAAACTAGGTAGGGTCAAGCTAGATAGGGTGGTGGCAGCGCCCAAACCCTGGACGAATTTCATCCCGACCCAATCAAACATTGACTGAATAACTATCAATGTTATTATTATAACCGTATCAAATACTTTCGCAGCATCCTATATCGTGTTGTGTGCATCTCAATGCAGTACGACACAAATAGCAGATGGATTAGAGACCACGCATGGCTAAGGACTTTTACAGCGTTCTGGGTGTTTCACGAGATGCCACGGAGAAGGATATCCGACAGGCGTACCGGCGCATGGCCAGGAAATACCACCCTGACGTTAACCCTGACAACAAGGACGCTGAGTCCAAGTTCAAGGAGATTAACGAGGCCTACCAGACGCTCTCCCACGCGGACACCCGCCGTGATTACGACTCCTATGGCGACAACTGGCGCCATGCGGACCAGATACGGCAGCAGAGCCATGGTGGCAATCCCTTTGCACGGAGCAGTGGGGGAGCCCGCGGCGGGCAGGGGAACCGTAGACAGGCCACCTTCTCCTGGGGTTCAAACGACTTAGGTGATTTGGGTGACCTCTTTGGAGACATGTTTGGCTCCGGGGCGCGTACACGCACCCAGGTGGGGGATGTGTTCAAGCCCCAGGTGCAGGAGGTTCCTGTCACCATCACCTTAGAAGAGGCGTACAAAGGGGCCACCAGGTTGGTTGACCTACCTCCGGGCTCGATTAGAGGAGGGAATGGCCGCCGTATTGAGGTAACCATTCCTGCCGGGGTGGACACCGGCTCCAAGGTGCGTATCTCTGTGCCTGGAAAGGGTGAGAGTAGCAAGATGGACTTGTCTTTGCTCATCACCGTTTCCGCCCATGCCCAGTTTGAGCGCAAGGGGAATGACCTCTACGTTACGCAACAGGTTCCCCTGGTTGACGCCGTGTTGGGTGGAGAAATCAAAGTATCCACAATTAAGGGCACGCAAATTGCATTGAGCGCTCCGGCTGAGACGCAGAACGGACGGACATTCCGGCTCCGTGGGCAGGGGATGCCGGTCAGGTCTGGCAAGGGTGAATTTGGCGACCTCTACGTAATGGTCAAGGTGGTCCTGCCTGAGAAGCTGTCGGATCGAGAGAGGGAGCTCTTTCAAGAGCTTGCTGACCTGCGACAGTCGCAACCGGGCCTAGGTGAGGGGTGATGTGATGCAAGACATGTTTTGGGAAATATTTGAAGACTCACGAGAGGACTCAGACGTTGAGCCGAGGTATGTGATCAGCGTGGCCGCTCGCATGGTGGGTGCGCACGCACAGACGCTACGGACATATGAGCGGCTGGGTCTGGTGGACCCCGCAAGGACCCAGGGTAACTTCCGGCTGTACTCAGAGCGGGACATCCGCCGGGTGCACAGAATAAAAATGTTGATTGAGGACTTGGGCGTGAACTTGGCGGGGGTTGAAGTCATCCTCCGTATGTCAGCCCAAATGTCGGCGCTGCAACGACGGCTTCAGGAGCTTGCCTCTACGCCAGAGTCCCAGCCGTCGCACCGAAGTGTAAGTTCCACGAGAGGGAGATAAGCGATATGGCCATGAAGATGGATAACTTCACAGAACAGGCCCAAGAGGTGTTGGGGGCGTCGCAAGATCTCGTTAGAGAGTTCAGCCACACCCAATGGGACGTTGAGCATGTGCTGCTGGCCCTGTTGGAGCCGGACAAGAGCGTGCCGGTACAGGTACTTGAGCAGCTTGGCGTGAATGTGGAAGCGGTCAAGGCTGAGGTGCGTAAGGTGCTGGAGGCTGCGCCCAAGGCGAGCCATGAGGCCACGCAGATTTTCGCGACTCCCCGCTCCACTCACGTGTTGGAGGCCGCCAAGGAGGAGTCTGACCGCCTACGGGACGAATTCATAGGCACGGAGCACCTGCTTATTGCTATCACGGCTGATGAGCAAGATGAGGCTGCGCGCCTTCTCCTGAAGCATGGCATAGACAGGGAGCGCGTGTACCAGGCGCTTCAACAGGTACGCGGCGGGCACCGGGTTACGGACCCCAGGGCGGAGAGCCGCTATCAGACGCTGGAACGTTACGGCGTGGACCTCACGCGGCTGGCCGCTGAGGGGAAGCTGGACCCCATTGTGGGGCGAGAGGTGGAGATACGCAGGGTCATGCAGACGCTTGCGCGGCGCACCAAGAACAACCCCGTCATCATTGGCGGCGCTGGCGTTGGCAAGACGGCCATTGCTGAAGGGCTTGCCCAGCGCATCGTCAGTGGTGATGTGCCAGACATATTGATTGGACGCCGTGTGTTGGCACTGGACATGCCCCGCCTTGTTGCAGGCAGCAAGTTCCGTGGCGAGTTTGAGGAACGGCTCAAGTCGCTTTTAGACGAGGTCAAACAGGCCCAGCGAGAGGTGGTGCTGTTCATTGATGAACTCCACACGGTGGTGGGCGCTGGCGCTGCGGAGGGCGGCATAGACGCGGCCAACATCATGAAGCCGGCCCTGGCCAGGGGAGAGCTGCAGGTGGTGGGCGCAACCACGCCGGATGAGTACCGCAGGTACATTGAAAAGGACAGCGCTCTGGAGCGTCGATTCCAGCCCATCTGGTTGGAGGAGCCCAGCGTTGATGAGGCTATCGAAATCCTCAGAGGCCTGAAGCCACGGTACGAGGAACACCATAAGGTTACGTATGACGACGCTGCGCTGGTGGCAGCGGTCAAGCTCAGTTCACGTTACATTACCGGCCGGCTGTTGCCGGACAAGGCAGTTGATCTGATGGATGAGGCCGCGGCCAAGCTGCGGTTGGACTCCTTCAGCCTCCCCCCTGAGATACGGGACATGGAGCGTGCGGTGAAGCGGTTCCAAGAAGAGGAAGATGCCGCTGTGCAACGCGCTGACTATGAGCAAGCCGCAAAGGCCAAGGCGGGGCGCACACAACTGCGAGAGAAGCTGGACGCTGAGGTGAACGCCACGGTTGGTGAGCAACACGCCAAGATGGTGGTGACGGAAGCGGATATAGCAGGCGTCATTAGCAGTTGGACTGGCATTCCTACCAACAGGCTCATGGAGGGCGAGGCCGACAAGCTGCTCCACATGGAGGACCGGCTGCATGAGCGGGTCATAGGTCAGGATGAGGGCATCAAGGCCGTGTCAGACGCCATCCGCAGGTCTCGGGCGGGTCTGCAAGACCCCAAGCGGCCTTTGGGCAGCTTCATGTTCCTGGGCCCCACGGGCGTCGGTAAGACGGAGTTGGCCCGGTCTCTGGCGGAGTACCTGTTTGACGACGAAGAGAACATGGTGCGCATCGACATGTCTGAGTACATGGAGAAGCACACCGTCTCCAGGCTCATTGGCGCGCCTCCTGGCTACGTGGGGTACGACGAGGCCGGTCAGTTGACTGAGGCCGTACGTCGTCGTCCCTATCGCGTGGTGCTATTTGATGAAATTGAAAAGGCGCACCCTGACGTATTCAACCTGCTGTTGCAGATTCTGGAGGATGGCCGCCTGACGGACGGCCACGGCAGGACGGTGGACTTCCGCAACACGGTGGTCATCATGACTAGCAACCTGGGCACTGCGGAATTCCAGAAGACGGGCATGGGCTTTCATGTTCCGGGCCAGACCGCCTCGGATGACCAGAGGATGCGGGATTCCGTGGAGGAATCATTGAAGCGGACCTTCAGGCCGGAGTTCCTCAACCGTGTCGATGAATACATCACCTTCCACCCGCTGGCGGAGGAGCAGATTGCGCAGATTGTGAGCTTGCGGGTGCAGGAAGTGGAGGAGCGTCTTGAGGAACGGGGCATATCAATAGAACTGACCCCTGCCGCTGCTCAGTGGCTCTCCAAGGAAGGCTTTGACCCCGCGTTTGGCGCAAGGCCATTGCGTCGTGCAGTGCAGCGCCACGTGGAGAATGAGCTTGCCAAGCGTACCCTATCTGGCGAATTCCAACAGGGTGATGTGGTGGTGGTGGACGCAGGCACGGACGGCCTGACCTTTGCTAAAAAAGAGATGGCCACGGCCAAGTCTGCGTAACAGGGTCCTAAGACAGGCAATAGTAAAAGAGGCCCTGCTTTTTCTGAGCGAGGCCTCTTTTACTACTGCCCCCTAGCGAATCGCTATCAAATCGTTCACAATAGAGGTCGTCCCTCTCATCATCTGCAACGCCCAAAAGACTGACGGAGAGATGCATGGAAGTCCGCGTTCTTGGTGCTCACAATCTAGAGACCCCCAGCACCCGCCACACCTGCTTTCTCATTGACGGCCTATGGCAGTGAGCTTAACCAGGTCTGGACCAACCTGATAGATAACGCTGCTGACGCCATGGAGGGACAGGGCCAAATTACTCTGCGCACCCGTCATGACAACGGTTGGGTGATTGTGGACGTGGAAGACAACGGGCCGGGCATTTCACCTGAGAACCTGTCCCGCGTCTTTGATGCTTTCTTCACCACCAAGCCTCCGGGGAAGGGCACCAGCATGGGCCTGGACATCACCTACAACATTGTGGTCTACAAGCACAGGGGCGACATTATTTTGACCTCTGAGCCAGGCAAGACCAAATTTGAGGTATGGCTGCCGGTTAACTTCGAAGCCAAGTAGCGCCAGCTACCCCAACAGCGCCATGTACGTGTTGATATCCGCAAGTCCGTCCAGGGCGTACGCAGCCTCAGAGACCTTTGCTATGCGGTCGGTGGGTATAACGCCACTGGCGCAGTCCGTGAACTTCTCCGTTAGCTCCTCAGGTGTCATGGGCCGTTGGGGCATGCCGCGTGACATGGTGGCCGTCCGCCTCAACACCTGGCCGTCGTTCAACTCCACTTCAACCACGCTGCGCATGCGGTCAGCGCCCTCCGCCTCCACATTGGGGTCGGCGTAGGCGTTCACGCGACGGATCATCTCGCGCACCTCGGGGAGAAGCACCACCTCATCGGTGAACTCTGCTATTCCGGCTTTACGCCGCAGCGCAATGATGCCCAGGCAGAAATTCATGCTGAACTTGGCTTGTAGCTCGTCCTGCGGGTCCGTGTACCGGAGGCCAGCCAGGACGTGGGACTGAGTGGCGCAACGGATGGCTTTTATCTGCTCTGGCTTGATGTCTTCCTCAATCACCAAGTCACGGAGGGTGTCCATAGCCGGATGCACCATGGAGCCACATGGGTAGGGCTTGATGGAGAAGCCAGGATCCACCATGGCGTAGGGGTTGCCGAGTTTGCCTATGATGCGGTCAGGCTCACCGCCGCCTGCCGTGACCTGAAAGAAGCCCCATACGCCATCCAGCCCGTCTGGATTGGCCTCGTAGCCTATGCTTGCCAGCCGCGCTGCCACAACGCCATTTTCAGCAGCGGCTCCCGCGTGGTAGGGCTTGGTCATGGTGCCAAAGTTGACGCGTATGCCCGCGCTCTTACTGGCGGCAATACCCAAGGCTATCCGAGTCTGCTCAACGTTCAAGCCCAGGAGCTTTGCTGCCGCCGCAGTCGCGCCAAAGATACCCAGAGAGCCGGTGCTGTGCATCCCTCTCACATAATGGTGCGGGTCAATGGCCTCGGCAATCTTGCACTCCACCTCAAACCCGGTAGAGAAGGCCGTTATTACGTCCTTGCCTGATGCTCCCACCTCTTGCCCCACGGCCAGTGTGGCCGCCAGCACGGGTGACGTTGGGTGCGTCATGAGTCCGTATATGCGGTCAGATGTTGATGAAAGCTGGGTGTCGTCGTAGTCCAGGGCGTGCGCGGCCACGCCGTTGGCTAGGGCAGCCAGACTTGCAGGTGCTTTGATTGACGTACCAGCCACCGTTGCGGCGCCACCGACTGTCGCTGATTCGCTCACGTAGCGCTGGATGACGCGCCCTGAGTCTGACGCCGAACCGGCCAGCATGACGCCCGTACCGTCCACCACACATCGCTTGGCCAGACGCACCACCTCGGCAGGCAGCGACTCAAATTTCTCGCGGACGATATATTCCGCGATTTCCTTGGTCATAGTGCGTTCGCTGGTGGTCATTGGCTGGTCTCCTTTGGTGGGTGGTACAGGAAAGGCAGTCTATCATTTACCCCTCTCGTGGTATGCTCCCTCGTGATGAGTACACAGTCGCAAAACACGCTTGCCGGAGTGATTGTCGTGGCCGCCGGGGCCAGCACGCGCATGAATGGCCTCGACAAGACGCTTGCGCCGCTGAATGGTGTGCCGCTGATTGCTAGGACGGTCACTGCTTTCGAAGCCAGCCCGCAGGTGGGCGCGATTGTTATTGTGGTAGCGAAGCACAATCTGGATGCGGTGCGAGAGCTTGCCGAAGGGCAGGGCTGGAGCAAGGTTACTTCCATTTGTGCGGGAGGCTCACGTCGCCAAGACTCCGTGGCCAACGGCCTGCGTGAGCTACCTCCTTGCGACTGGGTGCTTGTCCATGACGGTGCGCGCCCTTTTGTCGATGAAGCTCTCATTTCGCGCGGACTGGAGGCTGCAAAGGCCACCGGAGCTGCCATCCCTGGCGTTCCGCCCAAGGATACGGTGAAGATTGTGGACGCTGGTGACGCCGTGCAGTCCACATTGGACCGCGACAGCCTGCGAATAGTCCAGACGCCCCAGGTGTTCAGGCGCGATGTGCTGGAGCAGGCGCACCGTGAGGTCACGGCGGATGCCACTGACGACGCCGCGATGGTGGAGAGCCTTGGTGTGTCCGTGCGCGTGTTCACGGGCTCTTATCGCAACATCAAAGTGACCACGCCAGAAGACATGGCCGTGGCTGAGGCACTATTAAAGCAGGGAGAGGTACCCACATGAGTCGTGTTGGTATTGGATATGACGCGCACCCCTTAGTCCCCGGTAGACCCCTGGTCCTGGGTGGCGTGACGGTGCCCAACGATGCCGGACTGGAAGGCCACAGCGACGGTGACGTGGCAACCCACGCCCTCATCGACGCGCTCCTTGGCGCAGCGGCCCTCGGTGATATTGGCACGCACTTCAAGGCGGACGACCCTCGCTATCCGGAAGGCGTCTCTAGCATGCTACTCATGGAGCGTACCGTGGCAATGGTGCGGGAGAACGGCTGGCAGGTGGAAAACGTCGATGTTACAATTGTCGCCCAGCAACCCCGCCTAACACCCCATGTTTCCGCCATGCGCAAGGCTCTGGCCAAGGCCGTGGGAATAGCCATTGAGGACGTGAGCGTGAAGGCCACCACCACGGACGGCATGGGCTTTACGGGTGGAGGTCAGGGCATCTTGGGGGTCGCGGTAGCCTCACTAATTAGGTCCCCTGCATGAGAATTTCGGACACCCTCACAGGCAACAAGCGTGAATTCACGCCCATCTCCGGCAATCAGGTACGCATGTATGTATGCGGCGTGACGCCCTACGCCCCCGTGCATGTGGGCCACGCCATGAGCTACATCGTCTTTGACGTGGTGCGTCGCTACCTGACATACCTGGGCTATGACGTCCGACACGTTCAGAACTTCACGGACGTGGACGACAAGCTTATCGACCGAGCCAACCAGGGAAACACGACCGTTGAAGCTCTGGCCCAGCAGTTCATTGATGATTACTTCCAGTCCATGGATTCGTTGAATATCCTCCGCGCTCATGAGTACCCCAAGGCAAGCCAAGAGGTGCCGGGCATGCTGGAGATGATCAGCGGGCTCATTGAGAAGGGGTACGCCTACGAGTCCAGCGGCGACGTCTATTTCCGAGTGACCAAGAACGCTGATTACGGCAAGCTGAGCCACCGGAGCCTGGACACCATGCGTGCAGGCGCGCGACTGGAAGTGTCGGAGCTCAAGGAACACCCCATGGACTTTGCACTGTGGAAGGCGGCTAAGCCTGGAGAGCCCACCTGGGACAGCCCTTGGGGGCCTGGCCGACCGGGGTGGCACATTGAGTGCAGTGTCATGTCTCGCCATTACCTGGGCCCCACCATAGATATACACGGCGGCGGACAGGACCTCATTTTCCCCCACCACGAGAATGAAATTGCCCAGAGCGAGGCGTTTGAAGGCGGAGACGCGCCCTTCTCTCAGTTCTGGCTGCACAACGGATTGTTGCAGTTGGACAAAGAGAAGATGAGCAAGTCCCTGGGCAACCTAGTCACGGTGAAAGAGACTCTAGAGCGGTTTGAACCTGACGCCATCCGCCTCTTTGTCCTCCAGTCTCACTACCGGAGTCCTCTCAGCTATTCTGAGGAATCGTTGCAGGGGGCGGAACGCGCCGCGTTACGATTGCGGCAGGCCGTTAACCTAAAGGGGCCGGAGAATACTGGCGATGCACTGGACGCATCGGCATATCGTGAGCGGTTCAAGACGGCCATGGATGACGACTTCAACACCCCCCAGGCAGTCGCTGCGCTGTTTGACCTGGCCCATGAGATCAACCGGGCCGTGGAGCAGGGCAGGGGCGTTAATGACGCCCAAGAGACCATGCGTGAGCTTGGCGGCCAAGTGCTGGGGTTCACCTATACTGAGCCTGACGTCGCCGTTTCAGACGAGATGTCGGTGCGCATACAAGCATTGGTGGACAAGCGCCAAGCCCTCCGGACGGAGCGCAACTTTGCGGACGCAGACGCTGCCCGTGACGAACTTACGGCGCTGGGCGTCACCCTCACCGACACCCCCACTGGCACCGAGTGGCACCTGCAAGGGTAGCTCCGAGGCCACACTCCTTCTGTTCGTTGTACTCGTAATATAGAAGGTAATCCCATGCTAGACCCAGCCCTGCTGTCCGCCCTCATGGACGCCACCAGCGCGGATGCCGTCTCCACTGATGATGAGACCCGTGAACGGCTTTCCTTTGACGCTCTAGGCCCGTCGCGTCTTTTTGGCCGAGACAACCTCACGAAATGTCGCGTGGACGCTGTGGTGCGACCCACCACTACGGAGCAGGTCTCGCAGGTCATGCGACTAGCGACTCAATACGGCGTGCCGGTCATCCCCTATGGAGGCGGCACGGGCGTCATGGGGGCTGTCATTCCCGTGCAGGGCGGCATATCCCTGGACATGCGTGGCATGGACGGCATTCTTGAGGTGCTGCCCAGAGAGCGACTGGCGCGGGTGCAACCCGGCGTGTTACTGGAGAACCTAGACGTGGAGGCGGAGCGCCACGGCCTCATGCTGGGCCACGACCCGTGGAGCCTATCTATCGCCACGGTTGGCGGCGCAATCTCGACTGACAGCGTGGGCTATCGTGCGGGTCGCTACGGTTCCATGGGCAAGCAGGTCCGCGCGCTGGAGGTGGTGCTGGCTGATGGGCAAATCGTTCGCACAGGGCCACTGACGCAGGCCAGCAGCGGCCCCTCCCTGACCGGCCTCTTTGCAGGCGCTGAGGGCGCTATGGGCGTCATCACCGAGGCCACGCTGCAGCTCTTCCCCCAGCCGGAGGAACGCCGGTTTGCCACCTTTGGGTTTGACTCCTTCGAGGCGGGGTTCCCCGCCGTGGAGCGTCTGTACAGCATAGGCCTCGCCCCCGCGGTGCTGGACCTGACGGAGGAAGACCCTCCGCCCGACGGCGCTGGCGATTACCGTTGCGTCCTCTATCTGGGCTTTGAGGGCTACCACGAGGAGGTGGAGGCGCAGTACCAACGCACGGTTGCTGAGGCTCTGGCCTGTGGCGGGGCTGACCTTGGCCCTGGCGTTACGGAGGGCTACTGGCGTGACCGCCACGCGTCAGCTGAGCGCTGGAAGGAGCGCGTACAGCCCCTGCGGCCCACGGAGCGCTGGCAGCGCAATGAATGGCGCGCCGCTGACTATCTGCACATCTCATTGCCCATTGTCAGCGTATTGGAATACAAGAGAAGGGCGGAGGAGACGTTGGCTACGGCGGGTCTCACTGTCAGCGAGGCTGCGGTGTGGACGCACCCCGGACTCTTCTCATTGCTTATCATGGACCCGCAAGCGGGCGCGGCTGGTAGACCAGAAGTGGTTGCGGCCACCTCTGAGGCGTTGTTGACCATGGCGGTCTCCATGGGTGGTGGCATTGAATACTGCCATGGCATTGGCAGTAAGCTTGCGCCTCTGGCTGCCATGGACTGGTCTGATGCGTTACCCTTGGCTCAGCGCATAAAGCGTGGAGTGGATCCGGACGGGCTATTGAACCCTGGCAAGCTGGGCCTGTGATTGGCCAGCCTTGATGAGAGATAAGGAGGCGTGATGAACGACCAAGAGTACAAGGAAAAACTGACGCCTGAGCAGTACCATGTGACTCGTGAAAAGGGTACAGAGCGCCCCTTTACCGGGGTCTACTGGGACAACCATGAGGACGGCACTTACAACTGCATATGCTGCGGTTCAGCATTGTTCACGTCCAACACCAAGTTT
>CAVOAJ010000032.1:0-12478 GCA_963693605.1 Dehalococcoidia bacterium
CTTCCAGTTCCTGCTCAGAAGGCCGGTTCGTCCCGCCGTCGAAAATATCCTCTACGGTGTCCAAGAACCCAAACCCTTCCTCAGGCATCATGTACCCACGAGCTTGTTGGAAATCTGCAGTGAGGAACGCTGAAAGAAAGTTGTCTACCGCATCTTCGGGTGACGGCCTTCCGAAGCATCCGCTCAGCATGAAGACAAGCAAGCCGGACAATATGGCAGGCCAAAGAAACCTCATGGGGCGTTGCATCCTCTGCAACCTCCTAGCGTTAGCTCTCTGCCTCTAGAAACTCGCCTATCTCATTGATGTGGAGCGCCTCCACAGCTATCTCCGGCGCGTGCACCATCTCGTCGGCGCTCCAGACGATGGTTGGCTTGCGGGTGTCGCCAATGCCCAGGATGCCGTTCAGCACACGGCGCAGGTTGTCGTTGATGCGTACCGTGTTTGGCTTCAGCGGCTCAGCAATGCGGCCGTCTCGGATGATGTAGGAGTCGCCAATCACCGTGCACGTGAAGTCAGCTTGCGTGATGCCGTTGATGGGGTATGTGTACCAGATGCGGCCTATGTAGAGGCCGTTGCCCACGCGGCGCAACAGCTCCTCCGACGGCACCGTCTCCGAACCGTCAATGATGACGTTGGTGGGCGTGACGCCGGGGTCTCTGTCAAAGTGACGACCGCCGCCGGGGCCAGTGCGGAAGCCGTTGCGTGGCGCTATTGCCTTGCGCCGCTTCGCCGGGTCCACGCCCAGCTTCTCCTTGGCGTCTGGGTCATGCAGTATGCGCTGAGTCTCGTACCAGTTGGAGAGCAGGCCCACCAGCCGCCCGTTGCGTATGAGGTCTGTGCGTCCCGTCGGAAGCCCTTCATCCGTGATGCCCTTGCTGGCAGCATGCCCTCTCAGCGCGCCGTGATCGTACACCGACAGCAACGGTGACGCGATACGCTTCCCCAGCTTGCCTTCGAAAGCCGACGCCCACGCTTGGAATGTCCCAAGCTGCACGCTGGGTATAAGTAGGTTGTTAATCAGGTCAGTGACGGGCTGCGGGCCTAGCACAACGCGATACTCACCGTCAGGGACGCGGCTACCGCCCGCTGCACGTATGGCGTTGCGGGCCGCCTCAGCGCCTGAAGTGCCCTGGAATTCGTCAAGCCGTGAGCCAACGTGCCAACCAGTGCCTTTGCTGAACTGCTGTTCCACCATACTCGTGGACATTGACGTTATAAGCGCCGACTCGTCTGTAAGCACGTGGTCGTGATGCGTGCCGCCCAGGGCTATGCGCTCCTGAAGCACAATCACGTCACCCGTGAGGATAAGCCCCAGGTCAGGTATGGCGTCAGGTGACTTGGCCCACTCCAGCAACTCTTCCGACGACTGGAAGGCATCCAGGGTTCCGTCCACCACGGCCCAGCCAAGCTCCACCAATTGCCTATCTGTGAGGTGCATGAGTTTGCGGTCATGGTAGTTGCTGATGGACTTGCGCGGCCTGTCCCCAAGCCGAGGCAGCGATACGAACTCAGGGTCGCGGACTGCGCCTTTACGCGCCTTGTCCAAGGCCTCACGCACCGCCGTTAGCGACATATCGCCAGATTCGCTGCCGAAGCCTACCAACAGTGGGGAGCCGCCCTTGAAGACCACACGCAGGCCAATACCGTCCGATTCCAGGGACTTGGGTTCCTCCACTCCGTTGGAGGGGATGTTGGAGGTATAGCTTAGGCGCGTAAGGAGGTTGGCGTTACTTGAGGCAAAGACCTCAGCCTCAGCCACGTCAGGCACAGTACGTAAATAGGCCACCGCCTCTTGGACGGCACGTTTGAGTTGGGCTAGTGGAAGCATGTTACGGACCCACCACTTTGGCCATGCTCCGCATAGTGGGCCCACCGTTCCCCATGCGCTTGGCCTGCATGGGCTGACCCTTACCGCAGTTGGGGATGGGGTACATCTTGAAGTCCGTACCCACGCCGTCCACGTGCGTGAAGTAGTCTTTAGAGTCAGCCTGGATGGCACCGTCACGGTAAAGCTGACCGAGTTCACCGTGGTTGATTTCATAGACCTGGTTGGCAGAGATGCGGAAGTTCTCTCGCGACTCAGCGATGGACGGCACGCGGTGCCCCTTCACGTAATACCCGTGCTCCACGTCCTTCACGAGGTCCTCCGGGGTCGATTCACCGGGGAGGAAGAAGGTGTTGGTCATGCGGACCAGTGGCACCATGGCGGCATCATTGGCGCGGTAGCCTCCGTTGGGCGCAACGCCCAGTATCTCCGCCGTCTGTCGGCTGTTCAGGAACTCTTCAAAGATGCCGTCCCGTATGTGCCAGACACGACGCGCGGGTGTGCCTTCGTGGTCGTAGGGGAAGCTGCCATAGCCTTCAATAGTTGCGTCAGAGACCGCGTTGACCAACGGTGACGCGATTTGCTTGCCTATCTGCGTGTCGTTAATGCTGTTGAGGAGCCAGCTACGTCCCGCGTAGCCTGCCTCCATCTTCATGGCGCGGTCTAGCTCCGATGGGTGGCCCACAATTTCATGCACTAGCAGCGTGTTGTAGTGGGGGTCCGTCACCACCGTCACATCGCCGTCGCTGGTGGGAAGCGGGGGTGCATCGGCAGTGGCGACCGCCTGCTGCGCAAGGTCAGTCGCGAAACTCATGAGGTCTGGCGCAACGATGTACTCGTGATCGTAGCCGCGCTCCATAATTTCCCAGCCACGGTGGTGACCGTTGAAGTCGTACAACTCCAGGGGGCCGGTGTCACCGTTGACCATCACGAAGACGACTGCCTCCGTCTGGGCGTAGGTATGGTCTATGTTGGAGCCGTTGGAGCTACAGAAGAGGTCACGAATGAGAAGCGACATGGCCCCTGCGCCGTTATAGCGCACCTTGGAGCTGGTCCCTCCAACCGCCTTGGAAACGTCTATAAGCTGACCCATGATTTTCTCTAAGGAGAGTTGTCGCGGGTCTTGCTCATAAACGGCGTTGATGGTGTCGACGTGAATATCCACGGAGGCAAGCGCGGAGTCGTATAGCGACTCCCCCAGCTTGCCAAAGCGTCCACGAGAGGCCGCCTTGTGGGTCGCGCTGGCCCTGGCACGGTCGTAGGCGTGGCGCACGCCTTCACGCAGCGTCTTGCCAATGTTGTCCACATCCGCAGCGCCAAGGCTCTTGCCGTAGTAGCCAGGAGCGACAGCGCCGCCCTGCTCCGCCAGCACACGCACTCCAAAGGAGAAGCCACGTTCCTCACCGCTGCCCTTGGGTGTGCCGTTCTCAGCGTACGCACCCACCCCTTCGCTAGCCTCAACGCGGATGTCGCAGTGCTGCATGCCAGGCAGTCGCTTGGCGTAGCCCTGGGCCACCTGCGCCACCGTGGGACGTATGCGGTCAATAACGTCTATGGAAACGCGGTCAGTCATCGCGTTGCTCCTTGTGGCCTGCCTATCCCCTAAATATTCCTGGGTTCGTGACTGCGCCCTGACTGGCCGAGGCCACGTCTCTGGCGTACTTGGCAAAGACGCCGCTGGCGTACCGGGGCGCGGGCTGCTTCCAGGCCGCCCTGCGGTCCGTAAGCTCTTCTTCCGAGATGTCCACGTCCAGCCTGCGATTGTCTATGTCCAGCACGATCGTGTCACCCTCATTCACCAGGCCGATGTTGCCACCGTGGAAGGCTTCAGGGGCAATGTGGCCCACCATCAGGCCGCGAGTGGCTCCGGAGAAACGACCGTCTGTGATGAGCGCCACGCTGTCGCCCATGCCAGCGCCTACGATGGCAGCGGTCACGCCAAGCATTTCGCGCATGCCGGGGCCGCCTGACGGGCCTTCGTAGCGGATGACCACAATGTCACCGGGGTTGATATTGCCCGCCTGCACGGCAGCAAAGGCATCCTCCTCACGGTCAAACACACGGGCGGGGCCACGGTGCTGTGTACGCTCATGCCCTGCCAGCTTCACGACGCAGCCGTCTTCTGCAAGGTTGCCCCGCAGGATGGCGAGGCCGCCGTTGGGCTTGAAAGGCTTGCCTGCCGGGGCCACCACCTGCTGGCCGGGGGTCGCCACTGCCGCCGTGGCTATCTGTCCAAAGTTCTGGCCGCTCACATTGGCTTCGCTCACGTGAGCCATTCCCGCAGAGACCAGTTCCTTGGAGACCAGGCCGTAGCCTCCCGCGTTGTAGAGGTCTTCTGCAACGTAGTCACCGCCAGGCTTCAGACTGGCCACCGTGGGCGTACGCGCCGCAATATCGTCAAAGTCGTTTATTTCCAAAGGCACGCCCACCTCTCTGGCGATTGCCAGCAGGTGCAGGACAGCGTTGGTGGAGCCGCCGGTGGCAGCCACGCCCGCAATCGCGTTCTCAAAGGCTGCACGCGTCATGATGTCCCGGGGCTTTGTGTCGTTCTTGAGCAATTGCATCACCAACTCACCCGCCTTGCGCGCCTCCTGCTCCTTGTGTTTGCCTATGGCCGGGACAGCGTTTGCCCCTGCTGGGCTGATGCCCAGGAACTCCAGCGCCATGGCCATGGTGTTGGCCGTGAACTGACCACCACATGCCCCCGCGCCGGGGCAGGCAGCGTCCTCAATCGCCTTCAGCGCAGCATCGTCTATCTTGCCTGCGCCGTGGGCGCCAACAGCCTCAAACACCTCTTGGATGGTGATGTCCTTGCCCTGGTACTTGCCAGGGGCTATCGCGCCGTTGTAGAGCGCCAGGCCGGGGATGTTCAGTCGGGCCAGTGCCATTGCGCCAGCAGGAACGGTCTTGTCACACCCAACAATGACCACCAGGCCGTCAAAAGAATGGCCTCGTGTTACCAATTCGATAGAGTCGGTGATGACCTCACGGCTAACGAGAGAGGCTTTCATGCCCTCCGTGCCCATGGTCACGCCGTCCGAGACCGAGATGGTGTTGAACTCCATGGGCGTGCCGCCTGCCGCACGTATGCCCTCTTTGACGAACTGGGCCAGCGCGCGCTGGTTGTAATTACAGGGCATGGTCTCAATCCATGTGGTGGCCACGCCAATGATGGGCTTGGCCAGGTCCTCATCTGTGAAACCAATGGCCTTCAACATGGCCCGCGCTGGCGCCCGTGACGGGCCGTCGGTCATTTCCGCGCTGTGTCGCTTCAAGGGGTTGGTGGTCATGTACATGCTCCGTGACGAGGTTCAGATATGAATGGCATTATAGCCACAGGCTGCCGCCTTCGGCCATACGAGAGGAACGGCAAAAACCGGATGTCGTTGGATTACTGCGTTGCGGCAGCAGCAGCAGCAGCGCGCCGTTGACGCACCTTCCGGCTGCTCCACCAGAGGTATGACGTCACTCCAACAATGGCCATCATGACCACTACAAACGTCAAAGTGCCGGCGATGGGCGGATTGAGCGCAGGTATCACCAATGGCGGTTGGTCTATCACCACCTCACCCAGGTTGCTGGCGATGGCAATTTGTAAGCTCCACGTTCCAGGGTCTGGGGTGATGGGTGTCCGGTAGTAGCCGGGGAAAGTGGAGGTGGTCCTAGCCGGTGTGTCTCCCAACGTCCCGTCTTCCTGGTTCACCGTGAGGACGCGCACGTCTGCGTCGTTAACAGACTCACCCGTGGCCGCGTCAGCGACCGTCACAGCCACCAACACGCCGCGAGCCGTGGGCGGGTTTGGACTGATATCAATTTGAATGATGTACGGGCCAACAACCTCGCCGCTGGTCTCCTGCGCGAAGGCCGCGAGAGGCGCGAGGGCTAGAAGAACCGCTGCGATTAGAATGAGGGGTGCTTTTTTGATCATGCGGTGTCTTCCTTGTCGTCTTTGTCGTTGTCCTTCTCGTCCTCAATCCGGTAACTCGTGGTAATGGTCTTGCCCTTGGGCTCATAGCGTTCCCCTGCCGACAGCAGGTGACGCTTGGCGCGGGAGATGAACAGCGCCAACAGTAGGTAGACCACCAGTACGTCGTCCACAAAGCCAGCGATAAAGAAGAAGTCTGGCACCAGGTCACGAGGCATCAGGACATACGCCAGCGCCAACACTGGCAGCACCTTGAGGCGCAACGGCACCGCCCGATGGAACATGAGGTACACTACCGTTCCAAGCTGCTGCATGATGATGCTAATGAACCGCATAGCACCATTATAGTAGCGAATCAGCTTTGGTGGGCGGGACAAACGCATATCCCAGCCCTGGAACGTTAAAGAGAGGCGGCGCCCCGTGGCGGTCTACGTTTTTTACGGCGACGATACATTCTCCAGCCGGGAGGCTTTCCAGGAGCTGGTGGACGCCATGGGTTCTCCAGAGCTCAGAGAGTCCAACCTCACGGAGTTTGAGGGCGCAGGTCTGAACGCCGCCCAGTTTGCGGCTGCCGCCCAGGTCATGCCGTTCCTGGCTGAACGCCGCTTGGTGGTTGTACGCGGCCTGCTGGTCACCGCTGAGAGCCAGGGGCAGGGGCGGCGGCGTGGCAAGCAGCCCGC
The DNA here is from genome assembly GCA_963693605.1 of Dehalococcoidia bacterium. Classification (GTDB taxonomy): domain Bacteria; phylum Chloroflexota; class Dehalococcoidia; order Lucifugimonadales; family Australimonadaceae; genus JAQBVZ01. The sequence goes on from CAVOAJ010000032.1 coordinate 6,432, forward strand.
TCGCCCGCAGCAAGCCAACCCCAGTGACGCAATCATCGCGAGCTTGCAGGGACTCCCGCCCACGACCGAAGTGGTGTTCCTGGAAGGTCGCGTTGCCCCAGGGAACTCCATTCTGGCAGCCCTGAAGCCGCTGGCCAACGTACGCGACTTCCCTGTGCTACGCGGTGACCGGCTGTCACGCTGGGTGCGGGAACGCATGGAGCAAAAGGGTGGAGCCATCACGGGTGAGGCCATCTCTCTCATGGTGGAGATGGTGGGCAGCAACCTGTGGTCCATGGACTCAGAGCTTGAGAAGCTGGCCACCTACCGCATAGGGGCGCGCGTGGAGGCGGGCGACGTCCGGACGCTGGTATCAGCGGCGCGTGAGGCCAACGTGTTCGCGCTGGTGGACGCCATACTGGAACATCGGCCAGGCGCCGCCATAGATATGATGGGCAACCTCCTACAAAACGGCGCTACCGCCACGTATATCCTCTCTATGGTGGCACGACAGACAAGGTTCCTGGTCTTAGCCCAGGAGCTTGGCAGCCAGCGAGTGCCTCCCAACGAGTGGGGAGAACGCCTGGGCATCCAACAGGAGTTTGTCCTGCGCAAGACCACCCAGCAAGCGCGGCAGTACTCAGCAGACCAGCTTCGGCGGCTCTACCGCCTGCTGTTGGAGACGGACCTTTCCATGAAACGCGGTGAGACCACTGACGACGTGGCGATGGTGGAGTTCCTGGCCCAGGCCGGCACGCTGGGCACTCCAAGCAGACGGTAACCCTGACGCGCCTGGCAACGAGACGTAGTGCATTAAGAACGCCATATTCAACGTAAACAGTTGTTCCCTCTATACGTGAGTGGTATTCTTAATTCACTGATTCATTCTTTTGAGTGGTGCGTGCTATGTTTACATCAGGAATTCACTTACCGGAACTATTACTCATCTTTGGCATTGTCCTGCTCCTGTTTGGAGCAAGCCGGATTGGTGAAATTGGCGGCGCGTTGGGCAAAGGCATCAAAGAGTTCCGTAAGGCCACCACAGGCGATGGCGAACTAGCCGAGGAGCCCGTCAAGCCCAAGGCCAAGACGGCAAAGGCAGCCAAAAAGAGCTAGCCTGCTGGTCAGCGTATCGCAAAGCAACGAACGTACTAAAGAAACACCCGCCATGAGGCGGGTGTTTCTTTTTTGGCCATGTGACAAGCTCCCTCCATGTTGACACGAACCCCATATGTGCATACCTTTTCCACCATTGCCCGCCGGTACGCTGACATCCCATCCGGCGCAGGAGACGCACCATGCGAAACGGATACAAGGTCTACGACTCCGACACTCACATCCAGCCATCGTTGGAGACCATAGAGCCCTACCTGGACCCAGACATCCGCGCTCGGTTGCCAGAGTTGGAGCAATACCTGGTCCCGGTCACCTACGAGTCCAGCGGCCTTGCTATCGAAAACCCCACACGGCACGTCGTCAGGCCGGGGGTCATACGCTACCGGCGCGTATTGGGTGATGCTGGGCCGCCAGAGAAGCCCGTGACCAACTACGGCAAGTTCCAGGGCTCACGCCACCCGTCTCGCGGCACCGCCGACTACGACGTTGAAGCGCGCCTGCGTGACATGGATGAGGAGGGCGTGGACGTCTGTCTCATGGTGCCGAACGTCCCCATGGGCCTACAGATACTGGACGACCCAGCGTTGGAGATGGGGTTCATCCGTGCGTACAGCCGCTATTTTGATGACTTTTGCAGCAAGGCGCCGGAGCGTTTGAAAGCGCTCATGGTGGTCACTGGCAGAGACGTTCCAGGCTCCGTAGCTGAGTTGAAGAAGTGGAGCAAGGCCCGCTGGGCAGTGGGCGCGTGGCCCTTCCCCGGCATGGAGATGCCCATGGACCACCCAAACATGGAGCCCATCTGGAAGACGTTGGAGGAGGAAGGGCTGGCCATTGTGAACCACAGCCTTGCCTGGGACCCGCCATTCTGGCCTGGCTACAGGGACGTGTGGGACAATCTTTTCATTGGCAGAGCTGGCGCACACCCCTGGGGCGCAATGCGTGCGCTGGCGTCGTTCATTGGCTCCGGCATCATGGACCGCTACCCAAGCATCCGGCTAGCCATCCTGGAATCAGGATGCGGGTGGCTCCCCTTCTGGGCGCGCAGGTTGGAGGACCAGGCTGACTACGTGGGCACGACTGCGCCGCTTCTGCACAAGGTGGGCGAGTATTTCACCAACGGCCGCTTCTTCTCAAGCATTGAAATGCACGAGGGCGAGGACATGATCAAAATGGTGCGTGACTTTTTGGGAGAGGACGTGCTGATGTACGCATCGGACTACCCGCACCCGGAATCGCGCTTCCCTGATTCCGTGGACAGCGTCCTAGCCTGGGAGAGCTTGAAGGGTGAGGCGGTGGAGAAGGTGATGTGGAGCAACGCTGTCAGGCTATATGGGGAGCCGTAAGGCATCTCGTTGAACTAAGGACGGAGCTTCTTGCTTCGAATGGATGTAGCAACCGGAAGGTCAGCGCCTGCCTTTAGCAAAGATACCTAGGGTTCCTACTCCGCTGGCTCTTCTGCCCCAGCTTCCTTCTCAGCTTTCACGGAACGGCGTAGGCGCTCTGCCAGCTTGGCCAGCCAGATGCCAACCTCATACAGCACCATGATGGGCAATGCCACCAGAGCCTGGTTAAGCGGGTCAGGGGTAGGCGTAATGATGGCCCCCGCAATGAACGCCACCACAACGGCGTGCCGTCGGTAACGGGCCAGCCAACGGGAGCTGACCACCCCCAGTCGCGCCAGCAGGAACATGACAAGCGGCAATTCAAAGATGAGCCCCACCCAGAACAGCAGCGAAGTAATGAGGTTGATGTACGGAGCAATCCGTATCTGTGGAGTGGCCGTCTCCGTGCCAAAAGAGAAGAGAAAGCTGAGGGCGGGCGGGAACATAACGTAATACCCAAAGGCTACGCCCAATCCGAAGGCCAGAAGCAGCCCCGGCAGGAAGGCAAAGAGGTACGTCTTCTCCCTGCGAGTGAGCCCCGGCGAGATAAACATGATGACCTGGTACAACACAATTGGCAGCGCCACAACAAACCCCGCCATGAGCGAGACCTTGATGGTCACGCCAATCATCTCGGCAGGTTCCGTGTAGATAGGCTTATCATCCGGCGCGCCGCCAAACCCGTGAGCTGGCGCCAGCAGGAAGTCCATGACGTACTCCCTGTAAACAAAGGCCGCTATAGAGGCCAACACCACCGCTATGACGACGATGAACAGTCGCTTGCGGAGTTCATTCAGGTGGTCACGGAGCGTCATTCCGCTCAGTGTTTGACTAGCCTGCACGGCGGGCCTCCTCAGGTTCCTCCGTGGGTTCCTCGGGCACCGTTCCTTCGCCTTCTTCGGGCTCCTCGCCGTCAAGAGCATCTGGCGATTCACGGGCCACGGAGTCTTCAGGCACAGGCAACGCTGACGGCTTTGTGGATGGTACGGGCTTGTCTAATTCAGTAGTGGCGGCGTCGGCAATCTCACGCAGCGTCTTCTGCGCCTTCACCCAGAACCTACCAATGTTGCGGCCAACCTCCACGGACTTGGCCGGGCCCAGCACCAGCAGCGCGACCAACATGACCACGATAAGTTCCAGGGGGCTGACACCGAATAGGTCCACGCTCCGTCCTTCCTCTAACTCATAGCTGTACGTCCAACGCCAGCTACCACGATACCCCTACCAACGTCTCTAGCGCTACTCCGTCACGCTCCCAGGCGGCGCAGGCGCTTGGTGCATTCCTGGCAACGGGTCGCTTCCTGCAAGTGGACGTTGGCCAGCGTCACGGTGGGGTCCACGCCAAAGTGCTCCAGTAACTTGAGCAGCGTACACACCGGCAGGCCAACCACGTTCAGATAGCAGCCGCGCACCTCTTCTACGGGATGGAACGCCTCATTCTGCACGGCGTAGGCCCCCGCCTTGTCCATAGCGTCACCTGACGCCACGTACGCGGCTATCTCATCATCAGTGTAGTCACGCATACGGATGCGGCTGCTACGGTGGCCAACAAGGCTTTCACCAGTGGCCGCGTCCACCAGCGCCACGCCGGTCACCACCTGATGCTCACTGGCACGGAGCCGTCGCAGCATCTCGATTGCCTCAGCTTCGTCTCGTGGCTTGCCCAGCGCCTGGCCTTCAAAGTAGACCACGGTGTCAGCGCCAATAACGGTGCCGCTCTCGCTCACGTCCGCAACAGCCTGGGCCTTCGCCAAAGCAAGTCCCGTTGCCATCTCTACAGGGTCGTCTTGAGTTGTGGGGCCAGAGGGCTCCACCACGTCAGACAGCGTCACGTCAAACTCAGCACCCATCCGCCGCAGTATGTCCTGTCGCCGTGGCGATGACGATGCCAGCACCAGCCTGCGACGCGCCATCAGGGCTTGTTGGCGGCCTTCATCCAAGGACAAAACCACTACGCACTCCACATGATGGGTCTGCGGGAACATGTCCACGGGCTGCACGCTCTCAATGCGGAAGGGACCATCCGACAGCACGCGCAGGTCCCTGGCCAGCGTCTCGGGGTCGCACGATACGTAGACGATACGGCGTGGCGCGGCCTCGATAAGCGACTTCAAAGTGCCTGGTTCACATCCTGAACGGGGCGGGTCTAACACCACCGCGTCGATGCCCTGACCAACGAATTCAGCCAGCGCAACCTCGGTCCTGCCACGCTTGAGTTCTACGTTGGGAGTAGTCGCCGTGTTGATCTCAGCGTCCACAAGTGCGGACGACGACTCCTCAATAGCGATGACTCGCTTGGCGTAGTCTGACAACAGCACGGCAAAGGTGCTCACACCCGCGTAGGCGTCCACCACCGTCTCGTTGCCCGTAAGTTGCAGGCCCTCTTTCACCAAGCTCGTTAGCTGCTCTGCCAACTCTGTGTTCACCTGGAAGAACGACGGCGACGCCACTTGGAAGGTGTGGCCAGACAGCGACTCTTCATACGTACGCTGCCCTGTCGCAAACGGTATGTCCTGGTGATGAAGTGTTGGCTGCACCATCAGACTGCCGGTGTTGATGCCGTACCGTATGGAAAGCTGGCTCGTCTCGCCAACCAGACCTTGCAGTGATGCAAGCGCCTCATTGATGCCGCGAGCCATGAGCAGGCATTCATCCACCTCAACCACTTCACGCGTCGCCCGGTTCACGAATCCCAATTTGGCGTTCTTACTGATGGTAAAACGTGCGTGGTTTCGATAGCCAAGCTGTGACGGGCTGGGCATGGCCGGTTCCACAGGGATGCCGTCCAGGCCGCCCACGCGGGAGAGGGAATCACGCACAATGTCACGCTTCATCTCAAGCTGGTGGCCGTACTCAATGTGCTGCCACTGACAGCCGGTACACGTGCCAAAGTAAGCGCACGGAGCCACTACGCGGTGTGGCGACGGTTCCAGCACCTCCACCACCCGTGCCGTGATATGGCTGCGCCGTTCCTGGATAACCTCTGCCATCACCGTCTCGCCCGGTATGCCGCCGAACACGAAGACCTGCGTACCGTTGTCGTCCTCAGCCAGCGCCTCGCCAAGACGGCCAAGACCGGTCAGCGTGAGTCTCAGCAGGCGGTTTTCCTGGGGTAAAGAGACAACCATGCGTGTGGGGAGACCTCCAGAGCAATGCGCGTTCCATCTTACCAAACGTGAGAGTGGGCGGTTCCACGTAACGTTTCTGGCACTCACTCCGTGCGTGAATATGGTCCCTTGTGGTGAGGTCCGCGCGCCATGAGGGCGCGTAGCTTTTGGCTGCCCAGAGGCCTGAGAACGTGGATTATCCTGATTCGGCCAGACACGGCATCGCGCTAGACTTCATTGCAGAATGGGCAAAAGCCGTTTGTTATCAAGACGTGTTGCGCATCATCGAGGACAGTGTCACCACTCTGGATACGGCTGGGACCGTAGACTTTGATGAATACATGGGTCGCGTCCGATTCGCATCGCCAGATGTCATTGCTGTGAACTCCATCAGCGTCGCGCACGCGTTCATGCTGTACCTTAGAGTGCCCGGCTGCTTCTTGCGCCAATCTGTCCCTCTGCT
>CAVOAJ010000033.1:0-12248 GCA_963693605.1 Dehalococcoidia bacterium
AGGAGGCAGACCGCTGTGACCAGGGCGATGATTACGACTGGCCGGGGTGCAATGCGTTGTATGGAGGGTCGTGTCTGTGCCAAGGTGGCGACAATCCTATCACGCACCTTGTCGTGGCCCTGTAACGTGAATCTGCACAACAAAGGCCGCGTTCCCGTTTCTCCCAAGCGCTCACTCCTATACAATCGCCCCGTCTACTTAACGTCCGTTTCAGCGAGGTCCTGTGGCATCACCCGTCCGTAAGCAATACCTAGATGTGAAGCGCCGGTACCCGGACGCTATCCTGCTGTTCAGGATGGGTGACTTTTACGAGACCTTTGATGAGGACGCGAAGGCCTTGGCCCGTGACGTGGAGATTGTCCTCACTCAGCGAGATATGGGTGAGGGGGAGGTGGTGCCCCTGGCAGGCATTCCCTACCATGCGTTGGAAGGCTATCTGGGTCGCCTCATCCGCAAGGGCCACAAGGTGGCGATATGTGAGCAGCTCACGGAGCCGAGCAAGGCCCGCAAGATAGTGGAGCGTGACGTGGTGCGAGTGGTGACCCCTGGCACCATCATTGAACCATCGTTGCTGGAGCAAGGGGCCAACAACTACCTTGCGGCGGTACTGGTATATGGCGACGAGGCTGGCATAGCCTACGTTGACGTGACCACGGGTGAGTTTGCCGTGGCACAGATGGGCGCTGACCAGCTTGCCCAAGAGCTAGCGAGGCTGGCTCCCACGGAGATTATTGCGCCCAAGGACGCAGAGGACATGCTGGCGTCGTTGGAGGCGCAGGGCGTGCGTACTCAGGTAACGTCCGTGGACCGCAAGGCGTTCGCGCCTGCGGACGCGCGTCAACGACTCCTGGACCTGTTCAAAGTGGTCACGCTGGAGGCCTTCGGCTGCGAATCGCTGCCCTTGGCGACGGCTGCCGCTGGCGCGATAGTCGACTATCTTGGGCAGGTGAACCGCCCCGCGCTGGGGCAGTTGCAGGGTCTGCACACCTACACCACTGACGCCTTCATGGCCATGGACCCGCAGAGCCGCCGTAACCTTGAACTTTTTGAAGGCGGGCGGTGGGGCTCCAAAGAACATTCCTTGCTCTCTGTGTTGGACCTGACGCGTACTCCCATGGGGGCCAGGCTGTTGCGTCGATGGTTGGGCCAGCCGCTGATGGATTTGGCTGAGCTAACGCGCCGGCAGAACGGGATAGGCTGGCTTGCTGAGAGCACGTTGCGTCGCAAGCAGCTTCAGGATGCGCTGGCCAACGTCTCAGACATGGAGCGTACGCTTCACAGGGCTGGGCTGAATGTGGCGCACCCACGTGAAATTGTTGGCATGCGTCGCTCTCTGGAGCAAGTGCCGTCCATGAAGGCGCAACTGGGCGAGGCCGATGGCCCGCTTGGATGGCTGGATGCTGACATGCTGCTCTGCGCTGAGGCTGTCGAACTCATTGCCGGGGCAATTTCGGAGGACCCCCAGGGCGATGTTGGGCAGGGGGGCGTGGTGCGCCCCGGCTTCTCGCCAGATCTGGACGAGTTGCGAGAGGCAGCGCAGAACGCAAGGTCGTACATCGCAGGGCTGGAGCGGCGAGAGCGAGAACGCACGGGAATACCCACGCTGAAGGTGGGCTACAACCGCGTGTTTGGGTATTACCTCGAGGTGACCACCGCACAACTGGCCAAGGTGCCGGATGACTATGTGCGGCGGCAGACGCTGACCAACGGTGAGCGGTACTACACGCCGGAGTTGAAGGAGTATGAGAACCGGGTGCTGAACGCCAGAGAGCGCATGGAGGCGTTGGAAACCGACCTCTATCGCCAGGCGTGTCATCAGCTTGTGGAGATGACCGCGCCCATCAGCCGGACGGCCCGTGCGCTTGCTGCCTTGGACGTGTTTGTGGGGTTGGCTGAGGCGGCGGTACGGTACCAGTACGTCCGCCCCCAACTGGATGAGGGCGGCGCAATGGATATCAAGGACGGACGGCACCCCGTGGTGGAACGGCACGTCCCGCCCGGCACCTTTGTACCCAACGACACCTATCTCTCACAGGACGACGCCCAGTTGGTGGTGCTTACGGGGCCGAACATGGCAGGTAAATCCACGTACATACGCCAGGTGGCGCTCCTGGTGCTCATGGCGCAGATGGGGAGCTTTATTCCCGCGACGTCGGCTCGTATAGGGCTGGTGGACCGCATATTCACCCGCGTGGGCTTACAGGATGACCTGGCGGCGGGGCAGTCCACGTTCATGGTTGAGATGGTGGAGACGGCTTCGATACTGCATCACGCGACGCCTCGTTCTCTGGTGATATTGGACGAGATTGGCCGTGGCACGTCCACCTACGATGGGTTGTCGATAGCAAGGGCGGTGGCTGAGCACCTGCACAACGCGCCGAGGCTGGGGTGCCGCACGCTGTTTGCCACGCATTTCCATGAGTTGACGGAGCTAGCCGATACGCTGCCCCGGGTACGCAACTACAACGTGGCTGTGACCGAGGAGGGCGGCGACGTGGTGTTCTTGCACCGCATTCTGCCCGGCGGCGCTGACCGCAGCTACGGAGTGCATGTGGCTCAACTTGCCGGACTGCCCAAGCCGGTGGTGCAGCGAGCGTGGGAGCTTCTGGCGGAGCTTGAGGGACAGGCTGACGCCGTCAATGGAGCGTCGTCAAAGAAGTCTCGCCGTGGACGAGGCACGCCCGCGCCGGAGCCGCAGTTATCGCTCTTCAGCGCCATGGTGGCAACGCCGGAGGTGGTGGAGCGCCTGCTCAAGCTGGACGTGAACGGCATGACGCCGTTGGACGCGCTCAACACGCTCTACGAATTGCAGAAGCTGGCAGGGGAAGGTGGGGAGTGACATCGTTGATAGGCAGAGCTAGCTTCTATAGTGTCCGACAACTGAGGACTTGTGTTGCGCCGAAAAGCGGACGTAGAGAGAGGTGATTCATGGCTGAGGAACGAGTAAAGGCCCCGGATGAAAAATTCTGCTCATCTTGTGGCAATATAATCAAATTACAGGCTGAAATATGTCCACACTGTGGAGTCCGACAGAAGCCTGTTCCAATAGCCATTGAGGCATCAGATGCGGCCATGCCCATGCTGCTAAATGGGATTTTAGGGCTCTTTGGATTTATGGGCATTGGACACATGGTGGCTGGTTCAGTAGGGACGGGGATATTACTTTTGGTGGGTGGATGGGTTCTGAACATCTTAGGAATACTTACATTCATATTTCTCATAGGCTTTGGTTTTTGGGGCCTATACATTGTTTTCTGGATATGGTCGATATTTCACGTCAAGGGGGTTGTTGCTGCGCAGCGGCGAAGCTAACAGCAACCGCCCTCATACCGGCCAGGACTCTTCTTGCCAGCCCATCTCCCAGAAGGCGTGCTCATAGCGGCTGCTGGTGATGAACGCGGCCTCGACCCGTTGTAGGTCGTTGTTGGGTAGGCCAGTCGCGAGGCGGTCAACGAGGCCTCGACACCACTCAGCCAACTCCGCAAATTCAGCCGACGAATACATGTCTATCCACGCAGTGTAGCGCTGGTCGGTGGCAGTCGCGTTTGCCTTCAGCCGCTGGCCAATCTCGTAGAAGCCCCACATGCACGGCAGTAGCGCGGCGGCAATCTCCGCGAAGCTCCCTATAGAAGCGGTACGCAGCAGGAAGTCCGTGTACGCCTGGCACGTGGGTGACATTTCCGTGGCCTCTAGCTCCGCCTCTGATATGCCGAACTCTTTGGCGTAAGCGCGGTGCAATGACATCTCCGTATGCAGTGTCTCGTGGGCTAGCTCAGCGAGCTTTGTCATAGTGTCGAGGTCTGGTGCGCGGGCCGACGCCATCGACAGCGTACGTGCGTATTCAATGAGGAAGAGGTAGTCCTGCCGTACCCAGTACTTGAACCTGTCCATGTCCAGCGTGCCGTCGCCAATGCCGGTGATGAAGAGGTGGCGGTGCTGCGCCTCCCAGATGGAGTCGACAGTTGTCCGAAGGCGGTCGGTAAAACGGCCTGCCATGGCTATGCTGACGCCGTTAGCAGGCTGTCCCAGAAGGCGAGTTCGTAGCTCTGCAAGAACCGCGCTGCTGTGCTGATGTGTCGTGTCTCCACGCCGGTGTCGAGCCCCTGCTGGATGACGCGCAAGATGGTTTGCTCCACGTCAGGCTGTGGCTCAGCGAAGAAGTCCAGAAAGGTGACGGTGTCCTTTGCTATGCCGTACTGGGACTGGAGCGCTGCTGCCATGCGTCCGCAGTTGGCACCCCACGCAGGAAGGTTTACGAGGAAGGCCCCCGCCAGTTCAGCGGGTGAGCCGGAGACGGCAAGGTAGGACAGGAAGTGGGTGTAAGACTGGGCCTCAGGCGTGGGTGGGTATGCTTGGAGCCAGCCCTCATTCAACTCCAACGCGTTGGCCAAGGTGTGCAGCGCGCCGAAAGCCGTGTCCTCGCCATTCAACAACTCCTGTAGATAGCGCCGCGTCCTTGGCATAGAGCAACGCGAAATCAACAAGGCGATGCTGCGGAGGTCGCTTTCAATGATGCGGTGCTGCTCACCCACAAACAGTGCGAGCTTTTCACGAGGAATGCGGCCCTCTTCCAGGGCTGCAAGGTAGGGATGCTGGATGATGCGTTCCTCCAGGGGCCGTAGCTCCTTGCGAATGGCATCCACCAGTTCAGCGGCGTCGGTCACGGGGGCCTCCTGCACAGGGTATGTGGTTGGGATTGGCGACGGGACGTAACGATAACGCAGCTTGGAGGTGGGCGCTACCCGTAGAAGGAGGAGGGTGGGCTGAGACTGCTACTGCTTGATGTCTCGTGCTGCGGCTTCATCAACCAGCCACAGAAGCTGGCCGTCCGTGGGGTTCACCAGAGCTGCCGGAACGGGATTTTCCCCTGCGCGAGCGGCAAAGATATGCCTGAGGGCCGCTCTTTTTTCAGGGCCAACCACCATGAAACACACGTGGTGCGCGGCGTTGATTGTGCGATACGTGAAGGTGATACGCCATGTGTTGAGCGCAGGGACGTAGTTGGCAAAAACACGGTGATGTGTCTCATTGAGCGCTTCCGTGCGCGGGAACAGTGAGGCGGTGTGGCCGTCGTCCCCCATGCCAAGGAGGACAAGGTCCAGCCTGGGCTCGCCACCGTCGTAGAAGTCACGCAGCATTCTGCCGTACTCCGCAGTCGAATCGTCAGGCGTCATGCCGGTGGTGGTGACGTAGTGCACCTGGTCTGGTGGGACGGGGACGTGGTCCAGCAACAGACGCCGGGCCAACCCGCTGTTGCTCTCAGGGTCATCTCGTGGCACCCAACGCTCATCGCTCCAAAACACGTGGGTCTTTTCCCACGGCACTGACTCGCTATAGGGAGGGGAGGCCAGTAGACCAAACAGCAGGGCTGGGGTGCTGCCGCCGGAGAGGGCCACGGTAAAGCGTCCGTGGTCTGCGACGCTCTGGCGTGCGACAGCCAAAAACAGTTCGGCCGCAGCGGTCGCGACCGCTTCTTGGTCTGGGAGGATACGCAGTTCAGACTTGTCTGTAGTCATAGTGTCACCGGGACGCTTTAGTGCTCAACGCAGACGCGGACCCACTTGTGGCCGTTCTCAGCCAAGAGTCTATCAGCCTCAGCAGGCCCCCAAGAGCCGGGATCGTACGAGGCCACCGGCAATTGCTTGTCAGGCGACTCTAACGCTTGGAGCACCGGGTCCACAATTTGCCAGGAGGCTGCTATCTGGTCGCTACGGATGAACAGCGATGGATCACCATTCACCGCGTCCTGGAGCAGCCGTTCATACGCTTCGGGAATGCCCATATCCTTGAACTCTGACTCGTAGTGGAAAGCCATATCCTTGGGATGTGTGTCAGTCCCTGCGTCCGGGACTTTGACCTGAAAACGGAGGTGTACACCTTCATGAGGTTGCAGACATATGCCCAGAGTATTGGGTTCCATGTCACCAGTGTGTACCTCTTCAAACAAGCGGTGGGGCGGTTCCTTGAACTGCACCACGATTTCCGAGGTCTTCTCAGCCAGGGCCTTTCCTGAACGCAGGTAGAAAGGGACTCCCTGCCAGCGCCAGTTGTCTACGAACACCCGCATGGCGGTATAGGTTGGCGTTCTTGAGTCTGGATCCACTCCAGGCTCATCCGTGTAGCCTTTGTACTGGGCGGTCACCACGTCTTTGGCAATGTCATCACTGTCCCACCCGCGGACTGCTTGGAGCACCTTTATCTTCTCATTCCGCAGGGCCGTGGCCTCCATGGAACTCGGCGGCTCCATGGCCACCATCGTTAGCAGTTGCAGGAGGTGGTTCTGGACCATGTCTCGCAACACACCGGATGACTCGTAATAGGACCCGCGACCTTCCAATCCCACGGATTCAGCAGCGGTAATCTGTACTTGCGCCACATGGTTCCGGTTCCACATTGGCTCAAAAATTGCGTTGGCAAATCGGAAGACCAGGAGGTTCTGGACGGTCTCTTTACCCAAGTAATGGTCGATCCGGTAGACTTGCGATTCGTCGAACACTTTATGGATAGTCTCGTCCAGCGCCGTGGCGGAGGCACCGTCGTAACCAAAGGGTTTCTCAACAACCACCCGTGCCCAGCCCTTTTCCTGGCTGGCCAGCCCCGCTTGGCCCAAATTGGTGACTGCTGTGCCGTAAAGAGAAGGCGCGATGGAAAGGTAATAGAGCCGATTGGCCTCCGTTGCGCCTTCTTCAAACCCTTCAAGCCGTTCACGCAGCCTGCCCAACGCCTCTGGGTCGTTGAGGTCGCCACGTACAAAGAAAACGCGCTCTGAGAAGCGCGCCCAATCAGCATCACGCGTCGAGAGTTCACCCAGTTCTTGGGCCCCCTCCCACATGTGGAGCCTACACGCATTGTCAGAATAGTCTGAGCGGGCAAATCCGATGATCCGTATGTCGTCCGGCAGACGGCCCTTGCAGTACAGGGTGAACAGCGCTGGTACGAGCTTACGGCGCGCCAGGTCACCTGAGATGCCAAATATGACGACACTGGTGGTCATTCGCTCTTCCTCACGGCGTGACCCCCAAACTGGTTCCGCATGGCGGCCAGTATCTTTGCACTATAGGGCTGCTCCTGACGGGAGCGGAACCGCACCTGTAGTGCAGCGGTGATGACTGGCAATGGCACCGCCAACGCCACCGCCTCGTCTACCGTCCAGCGGCCCTCACCTGAGTCATCTACGTACGCTTCAAGGCTTTCCAGGCCCGGCTCCTCTGCCAGTGCGGCTGCCGTCAGGTCCAGCAGCCAGGAGCGAACGACGCTCCCGTGCCGCCAGAGTTCAGCAATTTGATGGAGGTCCAGGTTGAACTCGCTCTTAGCCTGCATGAGCTCAAAGCCTTCTGCATATGCTTGCATCAGGCCGTATTCAATGCCGTTGTGCACCATTTTGGTGAAGTGCCCGGAGCCAAGCGGCCCCACATGGCCGTAACCCTTGTCAGGAGCTGGCGCCAGTGCGTGAAAGAGTGGCTCCAGCCGCTGTACGACATTCCGCTCTCCACCCACCATGAGGCTGTAACCTTCCGTGAGTCCCCAGACGCCGCCGCTGGTACCCGCGTCCACCATGGTGACGCCATGTTTGGCGAGGTCTTCACTCCGCCGAATGGTCTCTTTGTAGTTGGAGTTGCCGCCTTCAATGACGGTGTCGTTGGGGCTGAGGAGGCCAGCCAAGCTTGCCAGCGTGTCTTCAGTGGGTTTGCCTGACGGGACCATGACCCACACGGCTCTTGGCGCGTTGAGAGCTTGTACCAACTCCTCAAGGGAGGCGGCGCTTTCCAGCCCACGGTCCTCAGCGGCCTGACGGGCTTCTGCACTCCGGTCATAAGCTACCAGCCGGTGGCCAGCCTTATGCAGCCGCTCCGCCATATTGCCGCCCATGCGGCCAAGGCCCACCATACCTAATTCCATGGTTACGTCTCCTCCGTGGGGTGTTCACTTCTTTGATGCTCTTCAATGCGCTTTCGGACCGTCAGCATGAGAGTCTCTGGGTCGTGAACAATCCATCGTGGGTCGATGCCAGGAGCGCCTTTCAGGCCGCACTCCGTGAAAGGGGTGGCAACCGCTATGACGTTCATGCCTGCGCTTAGCCCGGCTTGCACCCCAGCAGGTGAATCCTCAATCACCATGCATTCACCAGGCGGCGTGTTCAGCCGCGCAGCGGCCTTGAGGTAAATCTCAGGGCCAGGCTTGGGGTTCTGAACGTCCTCCCGGCCAAGGACCACGTCAAAAAGAGAGGATATTTCCAGCGCGTCTAGGACACGGAGCGCTTCTGACCGCGTGGACATGGTTGCCAGCCCTGTGGCGCAACCTTGCTCTCGCGACATACGCAACAGACTTATGTTGTGGGGCCACTGATGGGAACGAAGCACTTCAGGGTCCGCCACCAAATCATTGTAGAGTTGCACGCGGAGGTCAGTGAGCACCTGAGCAGGCTCCGTGGCGTTGTGCGACGACATCAACGGGCGAAGGCTGTCCTCAATGCCCAGGCGTTCCATGATGTGCCGGGAGGCAACCTCCCGCGCAGAACCGACAATCTCTTTGTAGGCGTCGACCACTCGAAGGTCAGGCTCCGCCAGCCTCAACACCTGCTGGACGGCCTTGGCGTAAGAGTTGGCCTTCAGCCGCTCAGACTGAACGAGAGTACCGTCCAAATCAAAGAGCACGGCACGAATCATGGAGACCTCTTTATTTCAATGAGGCAGTGAGCGCGTTGATACCAGCTACGGCGTCAGCCTCCAAGGTTACACGGGAGACGCGGCGGTCCCTGGAGCGGAGGGCTTCCAGGTCTCCCAGCGCCTGTGATTCTGCCAGCACGCGGAAGCCGTAAGGCTCACCAGGGATTGGCACCTCATCCGCATGCTCCTGGACCAACTGGATGAAGACGCCTGTGGCTGGGCCACCTTTGTGGAGTTGCCCTGTGGAATGAAGGTAGCGCGGGCCGTAACCGGAGACGACCGGTAGGTTGAAGCGCTCAAGGATGGCGAGGCGGAGATGTTGCAGCGCTTCATCAACGTCTTGAGATTGCACAAGGTACGCCTGTAGCGCGACGTAGTCACCTGCCGTGGCCGTGGCTAGAAGCTCAGCTGGGCTTGGCGTTGCGGCTGGAGTGGGAAGGCGGCCGTCAGCGCGATAGCGTTCCAGCCCCTTCTGCGTCAGGTCCTTGGCCTCTTGGACGTTGGGCTGGTCAAAGGCATGCACATCCAGGATGTGGCCGGCGACCGCTGTGGCGAACTCCCAGCGGAAGAACTCAGCGCCAAGGCCGTAACAGTCACGCATTTCAAGGCATACGGTGGGATGTCCAGCGCGGTCAAGGGCTTGGATATGGGCGTCAGTGGCGTCGTTGTCGTCACGGTCAAGCCGGAGATAGACAAAGAGGCGGTCATTGGAATAGTGGCTAGTGTCAGCAAGAGGCTCAGCCGCTATGGGGATGATGCCTTTGTCTTCTTTGCCCAGGCTCTCCGCTATGAGCTGTTCAGCCCAGAGGCCATAGCTGGCAAGAGCAGGGGAGGTCACGAGCGTGAGCTTGTCGATTCCCGCGTGTGCAAGGGTGCCGAGAGTGGCCCCAAGCCATGCGCCAGGGTTCTGGGCTGCTGGCGCTGATGGGGCGCATTCAACACTCATACGGTCGGCTTCAGCCAAGAGGCGTTCGACATCCATTCCAGCCAGGGCTGCTGGCACAAGGCCGAACAGCGATAAAACTGAGAACCGCCCACCGATATCCGCCGGATTGAGAAACACGCGGCGGAACCCTTCATCCGTGGCCAAGCGCTCCATGGATGTGCCGGAGTCAGTGATGGCGACGAAGTGGGCTCCTGTGGCGGCGCTCCCCACGGCCTGTGCAACCTTATCTTTGAAGTATCGGTAGAAGGAGTGGACCTCAATGGTGCCGCCGGACTTGGATGAGGCAATGAAGAGCGTGTGGGCGGGGTCAATGGCTGCGGATACGCCCTCTACCCAACCAGGCTCAGTGGAGTCCAACACCACAAGCTCAGGGTAGCCCGGAGCGCTTCCCAGGCTCTGTCGCAGCACTTCGGTACCTAAGCTGCTCCCACCCATGCCCATGAGCACGACATACTTATATCCCTCTTCACGCACTTCACTCGCAAATGACTGGAGGTCTTGGAGCATGGGCCGCATAACGTCGGTCAAGGTGAGCCAGCCCAGACGGTTGGTTATCTCATGAGGGTCTGGTCTCCACACGGTGTGGTCCTTGTCCCATATACGTTGCACAATGCGGTCGTCTTGCAGACGTTGGAGGGTCGCTTCACCTGTGGCGGTGTGCTCCAGCAGGGAGCCGTCGTTCCGACGGTACCCTGTTAGCTCCGCCGTCTTTGCCCAGACGCTGTCCAGTACCGCCGCGTAGGACTGAGCGAAAGAGTCGACACCATCAGCCAGGAGCTTGTTGGTGACGGCGTCCATGTCTATGCCAGCCTTGGCCAGGGCGTCCAGGTCAGTCTGAGAGGCGGCTGAGGTGCCTTCTATGGTGATGGCGGGTGTGCCGTGGTCCAAGACTGCCGTTACGGTGGCGGGCGGCATGGTGTTTACTGTGTCTGGGCCAATCAGCGTGTCCACGTACAGCGTGTCAGGGTATGAGGGGTCCTTGGTGCTGGTGCTGGCCCAGAGGGGCCGCTGGAACCTAGCGCCCTTGGCCTGAAGCGCCTCAAACCGCTTGTCTCCAAACGCATCACGGAACAGACCATAAGCCAGACGTGCGTTGGCGATTGCCGCCTTGCCCAGCAAGGGCTTGAGGCTGTCGTCACCAGCGTCGATTTTCGTGTGGAGGAGCGCGTCGATGGCAGAGTCAACTCTGCTGACGAAGAACGAGGCAACGGAGGCAACTTTGCTGGCGTCGCCTCCCTGTCCAACCAGCGCCTCAAGACCGGAGAGATACGCGTCCATCACTTGTTGGTACATATCCAAGGCAAAGATCAGCGTGACGTTGACGTTGATGCCTTCGGAGATAAGTTGTCGGACTGCCGGAATGCCCTCAGGTGTTGCTGGCACCTTAATCATCACGTTAGGACGAGCCACCGCTGCAAAGAGGTGGCGGCCATCCTTGGTGGTGCCCTCAGTGTCATAAGCCAGGCGTGGAGAGACTTCTATGGAGACGTACCCGTCAGCGCCGCTTGTTTCGTCATATATAGGACGTAACAAGTCTGCGGCCGCCTGAATATCCTCCACGGCCAGGGCTTCAAAGGCCTCTTTGGGTGACTTGCCTGTCGCAGCAAGGACACGTAGCCCATCATCATAATCAGCACTGCCAGAGACAGCCTTTTCAAAGATGGTGGGGTTGGAGGTTACTCCGGTGATGCCATTGCGTATTAGCGCCGCCATTTCCCCTGAGGTAAGGAGCTTGCGACTGATGTTGTCATACCAAACGGACTGGCCCAGCTTCCGCAGTTGCTGTAGCGAGTTTTCCATTATTTGGATTCCTTACTACCGTCGTGGACTGAGCCCAAGTTGGAGTTCTCCATGGCCAATACTTTGTTGAGACGCCGTACGTGGCGTTCCTCACCGGAAAAGGTGGCGCCCACGAATGCGGCGGCCAATTCCCTGGCGAGTTCCACTCCAATGATGCGAGCGCCTAAGCAGAGAACGTTCATGTCGTCGTGCTCCACGCCCTGGTGCGCTGAGTAGGTGTCGTGACATATCGCCGCGCGGACACCTACCATTTTGTTGGCTGCTACGCAGGCGCCCACACCGCTGCCACAGACCATGATGCCGCGTTTCGCTGAGCCGGACGCGACGGCTTCTGCCAAGGTCTTGGTGAAGTCAGGGTAGTCGTCCAACGGGTCCAGCTCATAGGCTCCAACGTCTTGGACGTCATGCCCCCAATCCCTGAGCCATCCGGCCACCTGGCCCTTGAGCTCTATGCCGGTGTGGTCACACCCTAAGGCTATACGCATTGATGCAACTCCCAGAGGCTGTGGATGGCGGATACGCTAGCTGAGCCCCCCGTCACGTTGATGGGATGCCCTTGATGCTGGAGAAGGTGCGTGCGCGTGATATGGAGCCCGCTGACCATGGTCAACGGCACTTGAAGATGCAGGTTGACCATAGCAAATTGAACGAGTGGGTGTAAACGAAACGCGGGCTTGATTTGAACACTAGTGGCCTGCTAGGCCGGTTATTTCTTAATCGACAGCTATGATAGCGTTGTGCGAGATGACCCGATAGGGTTCACCGGTCTGCCAGACACCAGCGCTCGGTAATGGACGGAGAATGGAATCACTGTGGAAATGGCTGTCATTGCTTGT
>CAVOAJ010000034.1:0-11916 GCA_963693605.1 Dehalococcoidia bacterium
CCAGCCAGCGGTGGTTAACATAATATTGACCGGACCGAGCTCCCTCTTGCTGAATGGCATCCTGGGCCTGCTTCTTAGTGCCCACCATGATGACCTTCTTACCAGACGCCGTTAGCTCCCGGACGTACTCGCAAGCTCGTTCCAACAGACCCATGGTCTGCTGGAGGTCAATGATGTGTATGCCATTCCGCTGCGCGAAGATGAAGTTACGCATCTTTGGGTGCCAGCGATGAGTCTGGTGACCGAAATGGACACCAGCTTCAAGCAAAGCCTTCATAGTCAACGTTTCCCCAACAAAGGGGGCTTGCGGCGCCACCGCCGCTACAGTTGGTTGAGACACTTCTACCATGTAACCTGCCTTTGTAGCTCATTCATTTCCCGGTGCGTCACAAAACAACGCGTATCAATACAAGCCGGAAAACGGGCTTCAGTATAGCATAGCACCTAGGGCGCAGCAACGATGCGCGACAGTCCGTCAGGCCGCGCAGCCAGTCGCTCAGACCGACGACGCCTGAACTCTGCCGGGACCCAGCCATTCGCCGATGTCCGCAAGCACCTTGTCCAGGGCCGCGATGGTCAGGCGGCCAGTGTTTGTATTTCGAGGGCTTGGGTGATAACTCGCGAAGAGCACCGGCAGTCCGGGACCAAGATCGTAACGTTCACCATGCTTGAACACATGCCGCTGACGGCTGCCCAATCGCGCTGACTGCGCACGCAAGTAATTATCAAACCCCACATGCCCCAAAGCCAACACTGCTTTCAGTTGCGGCAACAGGTCGATTTCTTCTAGCAAAAAGGGACGACACGCATGCTGCTCAGCGGCCGTTGGCTTATCCTGCGGCGGCACGCACCTGACAACCGCCGTCTCATAGGCGTCAATCAGCTCTAGCCCATCCCCCCTGTGTCGCGAGGTTGGCTGTGTGGCAAACCCCGCCCGGTAGAGCGCCGCAACAAGAAAGTCCGCAGACGCATCCCCAGTAAACATACGCCCCGTACGGTTAGCGCCATGGGAAGCAGGGGCCAACCCCACTATCAGCAATCGTCCATTGGGATCCCCAAAGCCTGGCACAGGAGCGCCCCAATAGTCCCAGTCCCTGTACATACGCCGTTTGGTCTGGGCTATTCGTTCCCGGTACTCCACCAGCCGCTCACATGCACGGCACGCCACCACGCGCTGCTGCAATTCCGACAATGGGCCGCTGAATGCTCCGTCATATGTCCGCTCAATCATAGCTAGCCTTAGTACTCCGGCAGGGCAGTCAACGTTGCACCGGACATAGGCCGATGGTATAAGAGGAGCCGCACCCGCGCATACCGCTTATAGGAGAAAATCATGGTTGAGACCCTCAAATTATCCAAGGCCGTAACCTGCAAACCCCTCGATCAATGGCAGTCGGTCGCCACTGAGATGCTGGGCACCTGGACACACATCGTCCACGGCAAGAAGTATTTCCACAGAGTCATTGAGGCCGGTTCCTCCGGTGAGCCCCTCATCCTCATCCACGGCATAGGCGGCCACGCGGAGACCTTTGCCCGTAGCCTGCACAACCTGGCCAACAACGGCTTTCACGTGTACTCCATAGATGCCATGTTCCACGGCTTCTCCTACAAAGAGGGGTATGTCCACAACCGACGGACTGAACTTCAGGCAGAAGGCCTAGCAGACCTTATTGAGGCCCTAGGTCACCCATGGGTCCACATTGAAGGTGAGTCCATGGGAGGCGACATCGCCCTGGAATTCGCCATGCGCTACCCACAACTCTGCGGCAAGGTCATCCTGAACACCGGTGGCGACGAGGTGGTTAACCTCAAGAGGTCTGACTTCCCAGAGAACCCCGGCGGTGGCAATGAATTAAAGGAACTCTCAGCCGCCTCCATCCTCACGCCCACCTTTGAGACGGTGCGTAAGCGCATGGAGTGGCTTGTGGTCAGCCCTGACCGCATGACAGACGAAATGGTCAACATCAGGTTGCGCCTTTACTCCTTCCCTGAAATTTATGAATCCATCAAGCGGGTATACAACATCGGAGGGGAGTGGGCGCCAGCCCGTTCGGTTTATACAGAAGAGCAACTCCAGGCCCTCAAAGTGCCCACCTTGGTCTATTGGACGGACAAAAACCCTGGCATCAGCCCTGCCTATGGCGAATATCTGGCTGGCATACTTCCAGGCGCAAAGTTCTTCAACCAGCTTGACTGCGCCCACTGGCCCCAGTGGGAGAAGCCTGAAGAGCACGATCAAATCATCATCGATTTCCTCAAAGGCGGTTAAGAACGCAATATGGCTAATGACTACCTCAGCCTCATCAGAAACATCCCTGACTTTCCAGAGCCGGGAATCATGTTTCGCGACATTACCCCGCTCCTCCAAAACGCGGACGCCTTCCGTAGCGTTGTCCAAGACATGAGCGCGCCCTTCCGGGACCAGAGAGTCGACCAGATAGTGGCCATTGAAGCCCGGGGTTATCTTCTAGGCGCACCCATGGCCGTGGAGCTAAATACAGGCTTCGTACCCATCAGGAAAGTGGGTAAGCTCCCATTCCACACCATCAAAGCTGAATATGCGCTGGAGTACGGTGAGGCCATCATTGAAATGCACAGGGACGGCCTGGAAAAGCACCACAAGGTGCTCATAGTGGATGACGTGCTGGCAACCGGCGGTACGCTGAACGCCACCATCACCCTCGTGGAGCAGACCGGGGCCACCGTAGCAGGCATCGCGGTGCTGATTGAACTGCCCGCCTTGGGCGGTAGAGCTAAGCTTGGTGACTATCCCTTTTTCTCGCTCTTTACTATGTAGCGCACGGAGGCTTGCGCCCCTCCAACCTGGGGCGTAAAGTTGCCAAATATTCGCCGGTATAACGATGGTTCATGACGATGTGAACCGTTTTGTGAAGGAGGAAGCAATGGAACGCACACTCAGGCCGGAACGTTTGGGATACCTCTCTTTTCGGGTCAGGGACATCAAAATTTCAACTGAGTTCTTTGAAAAGTTGGGCCATTTGGAAGTGAGTGAAGAGCGTGACGGAAAGGTCTTCCTGCGCGGCGGCATGCAACACCACTGGATTGTCCTCCAGGAATCAGACAACCCTGGCCTTGAACGCGTGGCCATGGAGATGGGCAGCAGGAAAGAGTTGGATGCAATGGAGGAGCGACTGAAGTCCCAGGGTATTAAGTATGAGAGTGGTGACGGTTTCGAAACCGACCGTGTGAGCCAATACCTCCGCTTTAATGACCCCGCTGGAAACCCATTGGAACTTTACTGTGACATGGTCTCTTACCCCATGCCACCGCACCCCCGGTATGTCAGCCTAGAGGATATCCAACACCTCGTACTCTTCGTGGATGACATTTTCTCATGCCATGATTTCTACACCCAAGTACTGGGGCTACGCACCTCAGATTGGAATGAGCACAACACCGTGTTCATGAATTTCCGCAATGGCTGGCATCACGGATTGGGCATAGGGGCGGGACGCACAGAGAAGCAGGGCATCAGTCACCTCTGCTTCCTGCCCACTGAGATGGATGACGTCATGCGGGCTAGGGCTGCCGTCATGCGCGCAGGCCTGCCCATCACCAGTGACATACTCCGTCACGGTGCCTCCGGTTCCTTTGGGTTCTACTTTGCTGGGCCGGACGTACCGGTGGAGTTCAGCGTGGGTGCTCGGCGCTTTGCTGAGGATGAAGAACACACCCCGCGCAGGCTTATACGCACACCTACCGTCTCAGACGTCTTCCAGGTGGGCTTAGAAGAGTTGGAGCTTTCCTTTCAGGACAACCCAGACGCGTGGTCTGATATTGAGTCGGTTGCTGGTCTCCGTAAGGCCAACGTCCCACCCAAGACGTACCAGGCCGCTGGAGACTCGCAAAAAGTGGAGAGCTAGGCTCCAAACAATAGCTGTAATAGAAAAAGGCGCTCCCTGAGGGAGCGCCTTTTTCTATACGTTACGAGGATACGGGACTCACTCTAAAGTGAGCGCCACCTTGCCCCTTACCTTCCTGTCCTCAATATAGCGATGAGCCTCCGCAGCCTCCTGCAACGGCCACGTGCGGTCCAGCGTCGTCCTCAGGTCACCTCTGCTGAGCATATACAGAACCTGATTGAACTCATCACGCGTGATCATGTTCGCGTACACACCAATGATGCTCTGGTTCCCAAACCATAGCCGTGGCACCGTAATTTCCGCCGTTCGCACTCCGGAAGCCACGCCGTAGGTCAGTAACCGCCCGCCCATCTTGAGGCATTCTAGTGACTGATTGAACACCTCACCGCCAACGCCGTCCACCACTGCGTCCACGCCCTCTCCGCCGGTGAGGCGTTTCACCTCATCCACGAGGTTCTTGGTCGTGTAGTTGATTCCGTGGTCCAACCCGTACCCTTTGGCCCACTCCAGCTTCTCATCCGTACTAGCCGTGCCAATAACCGTGGCGCCAACATGCTTGGCAAGCTGTACCGCACCTATGCCAACGCCACTAGCCGCCGCCTGCACCAGCACTGTCTCACCAGGTTGAATATTGCCACGCGCCACCACCACCTCCCACCCCGTGGTGAACGGAGCGCTGATCACTGCGGCGTCCGTCAGTGGTATGTTGTCCGGCACTTTGAAAACCCTCTCAACCGGCGCGGTCACGTACTCCATATAGGTGTGCGACAAGTCCCAGGCCAACACCCGGTCACCCTTGGCAAAGCCCTCCACACCGGGGCCTATTTCCTCCACAATCCCTGCACATTCATATCCAGGAATATTTGGCAACGACACCCCCGGCGGCAAGGGGAAAACGCCCTTCCGTCGGCCAATCTCGCTGAAGTTCACCCCCACGGCGGCAGCCTTGATCAGCACTTCGCCTTCGCCAACGGTCGCATCCGGAACATCCTCATAGCGCAGGACATCCGGGCCTCCTGTTTCGTGGTACCTGACCGCCTTCATCACTTCCTCCAGTCAATCAAACATTAATGGCCAGATTTCTTACCGGGGGAATGCGTCCTTCAGGCCGCCGTCCACCGGAATCATCGCCCCTGTCGTCTTCGCAAATTTATCGCCTGCAAGCAAGATCGCCGCCTCCGCCACATCCTCACCCGTCACCGGCAACTGCAATAGATTGCGCTGCCTGTAGAAGTCCTCCAAGTCGTCTTCCTTGATCCCATGGGCTGCTGCCCGGCCTGCCCTGAGTTCCGGCGACCATAGGTTGGACCCTCTGAAGATTGCGTCCGGGTTGATGATGTTGACCCTGATATTGAACTCGCCGTTCTCTATCGCCAGCACCCGGGCAAGTTGGGCCTCCGCCGCCTTGGACGCACTGTAGGCTCCAAATTCCTTGCCTGGGGAGGGCACGTTCTTGGTGCCCACAAATATGATGCTGCCGCCAGTATTCTGCTCCCTGAGCAATTTCACCGCCTCACGGGATACCAGGAAATGGCCCGTGGCATTGATATCCATGGACTGCTGCCAATCTTCCAGGCTCAACTCATGGATCTGGCCCACCCTGGCTATCCCAGCGTTGGACACCACAATGTCCAGGCCTCCATAGGTCAAGCGAGCCGTTCTGAACGCCGCAGCCACCGCCTGCTCATCCGTCACGTCCAACTGGCACGCAATCGCCCGCTCAGGACCATTGGCCGCCACCAATTCATCAGCCACCTGTTGCGCAGCGGCAATGTCCACATCGGTCACAATGACGTGCGCGCCTGCCGCCACCAACCGTTGCGCAATGGCACGGCCAATGCCGTTAGCCGCTCCGGTTACCAACGCCACGCGGCGTGCCAAGTCACGTTCCGGCGGAGCCAACGTCAGCTTATAAAGCTCCAGCGGCCAATATTCAGCGTCGTAGGCGTCTTTAGGCATCAACGACATATAGTCGCCAGAGGCCTGGGCATCCCCAATCACACCAATCGTGTGGTGGTAGATGTCTGACGTGATGAGGTTGGCCCGCATGTCGCGGCCAGTCGTCCACATGCCAATACCGGGGAGCAGGACCACGCGCGGGTACGGGTCCAACATATCCACACCTTCCGCGCGGTGCTCACCAAACCAGGCTGCGTACTCACTGGCGTAGGCCTCCACCCCTTCATGCATGGCGCGGAGCACCTGCGTTACGTCCTCAGGGTCATCCACGTCTAGCCACAAGGGTTGGCGTTTGGTCTGTATAAGATGGTCCGGCGTGGCCGGGCCAATGGCGCTCAGTTCCTTGCCACGTTGTGCGTTTACAAGGTCCAACACGTCCTTGGAGTCATCGAAGCGCAGCAGCATCCGCTGGCGCTGGCCCATCAGGCCCCGGAGAGTCGGCGCCACCGCAGCCGCCACCTGGCTGCGCCGGTCAGCGTCCACCCACTTGCCTGTGATCCCGCCAAAGACAGACTGCCCGGCAGCACGCTTGGCGGAGAACTCCTCAGCCTTGGACACCAGTTCAATATGCATGTCGTAAGCTTCTTTGGCCGTGTTGCCCCAGGTGAACAGGCCGTGGTTCATCAACACCACGCCCTTTGCCCTGGGATTGCCCAAAGCAGCCTGAGCAACTTCCTTGGAGAGCAAGAATCCCGGACGCCGGTAGCCCACTATCGCCACGTCGCGCCCATACACAGTTCCAAGCACCTCGGCTGCCCGCGAACTGTTGGTCAGCGACAGTATTGCGTCCGCATGAGTGTGCGCCACACTGTTGTGCGGCAGGAACGCATGCAGGAGCGTCTCAATTGAAGGCCGGGGCACGCCGGACTCGGTCAGACATAGCTCTAAATAGGCCACCATGTCCTCATCAGACATATCCTTCCGTACAAAGAGAGGCAGTACGTCCTCAAGACGCACCGCAGGGAAATGCTTGCGCTCAATACTCTTCATATCGGAACCGGAGCCTTTAATGCGCATCACGCGGCGTGTACGACCCCGGAAGTCTGGCTCATCCAGCTTCATTGAGGTATTCCCGCCACCCCAGACCACCAACTTGGAGTCGGCCCCAATAAGGCGACTCTGGTACACCAGCAGGTCTAAGTCATCCTTGTCGGCTGCTTCTTCATCGGACCAAAGGTTCTGCATATACCCCCCTCGTAGACGCCAGGAATGGTAGGGAGACGGCAGGGGAGAGTCAAGCAGAGAGCAACCCGCACGCCTGCCATACCTGCCCACGCTTGACGCGTTTCTGACCCTGTGCTAGCGTCGTTTACATAGGCAAAGACGGAGACGAGTAGCTGGGTATCGACGCACAGCGAGCCGGGTCAGGTGGAAGCCGGCGCGTACAACCTGAGTGAATATCCCTCCTGAGCCGCTGGCTGAAAGACCGCAATGGTCAAGTAAGCCTTGCCGGAACGGCCCCCGTTAACAAGGCCAGGGCGTGATAGCGCCCACAGAGTGTCCCTCGATATAATCGTGGGAAAACAGGGTGGTACCGCGGGAACCGTAATGGCCCGTCCCTCATTGGGGCGGGTTTTTTTATTTCCCACCGCATGCGCCCTTGGCATGACGCTTAATTGGAGAAGTACAGCGAAATGGAAAGCGTAACAATCTACGACACAACCCTCAGGGACGGAACGCAGATGGAGGGGATCAGCCTCTCCGTGGGCGATAAGCTCAAAGTGGCCGCTAAGCTGGACGAGCTTGGCGTTCATTTCATTGAAGGCGGCTGGCCGGGCAGCAATCCAAAGGATGCTGAGTTCTTCAAACAAATACGCAGCCTTGGTCTGAAAAATTCCACCCTTACCGCTTTTGGGAGTACCAGGAAGGCAGGCGGGACCGCCGAAACCGACGCCAACCTCAAAGCGTTGTTGGACTCTGAAGCGCCCGTCATCACCCTGGTGGGCAAGTCTTGGGACATGCACGTAGAGCAGGTGTTGGAGACCTCCCTGGAGGAGAACCTGGCCATGGTGCGCGACTCCATCACCTTTCTCCGGGAGCATGGAAGGCGCGTTATTTTCGATGCTGAGCACTTTTTCGACGGCTTCAAGGCCAACCCCGCCTATACCATGGCCGTGGTTAGGACTGCGGCTGATGCCGGTGCTGAGTACGTGGTGCTTTGCGACACCAACGGCGGGAGCATGCCAACGGACGTGTTCAACATCGTGGGTCAGGTCCATGCTGAGGTGCCGGTTGCTCTTGGCATCCACTGCCACAATGACACGGAAATGGCGGTGGCCAACAGCATAGCCGCCGTTCAGGCGGGGGCCACGCAGGTTCAAGGTACCATCAATGGCTATGGGGAGCGTTGCGGTAACGCAAACCTCATCTCCGTCATCGGCAACCTCAGCCTCAAGCTCGGAATATCCAGCGTACCGGAAAAGGGCCTGGCCAACCTCACAGAAGTACACCGGTTCGTCAGTGAAGTGGTCAACCTACCTCCAAACCGCTTTCAGGCTTACGTAGGTGAGTCCGCCTTCACTCACAAAGCGGGGCTTCACGCCTCAGCCGTGGCCAAGGTGGAACAGAGCTATCAGCATATAGACCCTGAAATGGTGGGCAACGCCAAGCGCATTGTGGTATCAGAGCTATCAGGCCGTGGAAACATTGCCGTGAAGCTAGAGGAGGCTGGCCTCTCAGACCTGGTGCCCAAAGAGCGGATGGGCAGTTTCCTAGAACTCCTGAAGCAACGTGAGGCTGACGGCTTCCAATATGAGGGTGCTGAAGCCTCCTTTGAACTCCTTGTCCGCAGGCTTCTGGACGGCTACCAGCCGCCCTTTGATCTTGTGGACTTCATGGTAGTGGTGGAAAAGCGTCGCAGGCCCGGCTCCGAGGTCAATGACGACGAGTCTCTCTGCGAAGCCATGGTTAAGGTCAGGGTCAATGGGCAGGTTATGCACACGGTGGCGGAGGGCAACGGCCCTGTGAATGCACTGGATGCAGCCCTGCGTAAGGGGCTTACGCAAGTCTACCCATCGCTGCAGTCAATCAAACTTGAAGACTACAAAGTACGCGTGGTTGAGCAAGGGTCTGGCGGCACCGGCGCTACCGTCAGGGTGCTGGTGGAGTCCTCTGACGGTTCACGACGCTGGGGCACCGTGGGCGCCTCCTCCAACATCATTGAGGCCTCATGGCAAGCCCTAGTGGACAGCATGGAATACGCGCTGGTGCATTAGGCTCCTACCGGATTGTTGCCTACACACCAACTCTATCCCACCGGCTGACCTATCCGCCGGCCATATCCAGCGCCAGGCCTGACCATGCAAATCCCTGCGCGCCAAGACCTTGCCCCGTATGCGGGTGGTAAAACTCGCTGAGTCCAGACCTCGCCACCATATCCACTGAGCGCTCTGCAAGGCGTGCGGCAAGGTCGTGGTAGCCATGTCGTTTCAGACCACGCCACAGGAGCCAGTTGGTATTCATCGAGGTTGGGCCGCGCCAACGCAACCTCTCACTTCGAGGGTTGAAGTTCTCTTCGGTTGCAGAGACAGACGGTACCGGATAACCCGTCCAGAACTGATTGCGCTCTGCCAAATGCCGCTCAACCAGAGCAGCCGCGCTATCTTGAGGCAGGCCCTCAATCACCAAAGGCATGAGGCAGCCCACAGTCAGTGGAATAGTCCGCTGCTCATCTGCACCGTACAGACTGAAGAAGGCGCCCCTGCCGCGGTCCCACAGCTTCTCAATCAAAGAGGCCGTCACCACCTCAGACCGGGTTGCATAAGCGTTTGCCACCTCAGGCTGACCATGACGGCGGTGCAGTTGGGCCATGGTCGCCAGAGCTTCCGCGTAGAGTGAATTGACCAGAACGTCCTTCACGCGAAAGCTACCGGAATACACCAGCTTATCGCCCGCGTTTCCAGTAGCCGCATTTCGGACGCCTGCCCACCGGTCACGAACTGCGAGTTGGAGCCAATTTGCCTGGCCCCTGATACCGCGCACCTCGTCAAAGGTGGGAGATTGGTCCATCCCTGACTCATGAGGAGAAATGATGACCAGCAGCCCGTCAGAGTCCGGCACCCTGTGGTCCGCCAGCCAGTTATGATATTTGTCCAAAGCTGGCAGCAATTCAACCGCCAGCCATGCGTCACCAGTAACCTCAACAACCCGCTCAAGCGCCTGCGCCAGCACCGGCGGTTGAATAAGCGATGAGTGTTTTGCTCCCCACAACGAAGGGCTTTGTATGCGGCCCAAGAGTCCGATGGCAGGGCTTTGACCCCAGAAATTTACGTGGCCAATGAACCCGTCCGGATCCTGAGCGGCAACCAGTGTCCGGAGTTCAGCAGCAGCAAGCTCGGGATTGACGTGCGCGAGCACCACTGCGTGGAAGCATGAGTCCCAAGACCACTGCCAACTATTGCGGCTAGGAGACGGACGCAGATAGGAGTACTTGAAGCCGGTTTTGCCGTCTTCACCTTGGCGCAGGTTTTCTTTGACCGTACGCTCTACCTGGGCCCGCACCGCGTGAACGGCTGACTGCTCCATGAGTTCGCGCTTTCATCCGTACAGGTGGAATAGGCTGGTGATACTAGGCCAAATTATAAAGGGACACGCAGTTATCCCACAGGACTTTACGCTTCGTTGCTTCGGACATTCCAGGCATCTCCAGAAATATGTCCACCGCATTGGGGAATTTTGAATCCAGATGCGGGTAGTCAGATGAGAACACCACGCGGTCCTCACCTATAGCGTCAATCACCTGAGCTCCGGGCAACTCATCAGCATCAATGGATACGTAGCACTGGCGGCGGAAATACTCCTGCGGCGACAACGACAGCCGTGTAGGTGCGTCCCACTCTCCCGTCAACTCGTAGTGCTCCTCCATCCGCCAGAGCCACCAGGGCACCCATGCACAGTTGGCCTCCAAGAACGCAACCTTGAGCTTAGGGAAGCGCTCCAGCACGCCACCCAGAATCATGCTTTGCATCCCCACCATCATCTCCAGGGAATGGTCCGCAGTATGGCTCATCATCCAATTGCCTTCAAACCGGTCAGTACCAAGGGTGGGGAGGTATGACCCCTCAGCGCAATGGAAGCAGATGGGAACCTCCAAGCGCTCCATCTCAGCCCAAAACGGGTCAAATGCGGGGTCGTGCAACTGCCTGCCGTTGATTGGGTTGGGGCGCGTCCAGACCGCTGACATACCCATGTCCCGCACAGTCCGCCTTGCTTCTGTTATCGCCAACTCTGGGTCGTGCAGCGTCACTTGACCCACGCCCTTCAGTCGCGCGGGGTTCACTGCACAAAAGTCGCCAAGCCAGTTGTTGTACGCACGACACACCGCCGTGGCAAGGCCGGGGTCTATCCCGTCCACCCACGGCACCAAGAGCCCCTTGGTAGGGAAGAGGACCGCCTGGTCTATCCCTTCCACATCCATGGCCTTGAGCTGTGAGGCCGCATCAAATCCCTGGGCAGCATATTCGGTAAACCGTGGGGCTGACTTCTGCCTACGCTTGATGTACGTCTCATGACTTGCATCGTTGTACGCATTGTTACGAGTATGCATGTGGCCAGCAAACTCAAGCCGGAGGTCCACCGGTAAGTTAGGGTCTCCAACTGGCCGTGGAGCTTGGTCTAGGTACGCAGGCTCCGTGTACCGCTGCCATAGGTCCCACGGCTCCACCACGTGCATATCACTATCCACGACTCGAATCCCTCGTTTAGCCACTGATTGCCTCTCTCGAAAACGCCTTAACGTAGAGCGTCCGCTAAGTACTCTGCCACGTGTCGTGACTGCTTACTGGTGAAATGGTCTATCTGCTGGCGGCAGGAAATGCCCAGGATAGCCACCTTGGCGTCCTTGGCCTCCTCCGCCTCTATTGCCGGGAACAGCTTCAACGAACCCATTGCCTTGGAAATATCGTAGTGTTCCTTCTCAAAGCCAAATGAGCCCGCCATGCCGCAACAGCTTGAATCAATCAGTTGAGCACTGTAGCCGGGCACCGCGTTGAGCACCCGCATCGTCGGGTCCATGCCCACCACGGATTTCATGTGACAGTGACCGTGTACCTGTATTTCCGCCGTCACGTCCTCG
>CAVOAJ010000035.1:0-11785 GCA_963693605.1 Dehalococcoidia bacterium
GCCATACCGTACTTGGGTTCCTTGTCCTTGATGGTGTGTCCGCCGACTAGGAGGACGCCTGCCTCTCGTGCCACGTCTGAGCCCCCACGGAGGATCTCATACAGCACCTCCTTGGGCTGGTCATCCGGGAAGCAGACTATGTTGAGGGCCAGGATGGGCGTTGCGCCCATCGCATAGATGTCACTGAGGGCGTTGACGGCGGCCACGGCCCCAAAGTCGTAGGGGTCGTCAACTATAGGCGGGAAGAAGTCCACCGTTTGAACGAGGCACAGGTCATCCCGCAAGCGGTAGACGGCAGCGTCATCGCTCGTGGAGGTTCCCACCAGTAGATTGGGGTCTTCTACAGCGGGCAGGCGGCTCAAGACCTCACCGAGGTCTTCAGGGCTGAACTTGGCGGCTCAACCAGCGCAACTGGCTAAACTGGTCAAACGCACTTCTCTGGCGTTCTTCATCCTGCACCTCCTTGTGAGCTTCTATCCAACGACTATTCGATGCCGACGGGAGCCCAATGGTTTCTCCAAAGGGCTGGTGACGCCTATATTAGCTGCTCCTGAGGAATTCGCGGACAAACTCGTCCACAGGGGTCTTCCACAGTTCCTCCGCAGTGCCTATCTGGACCAGGCGGCCGTCTCGCATGATGGCTATGCGGTCTGCCATGGTAAAGGCGTCGCTCATGTTGTGGGTGACAAATACAAAAGTGGAGCCCAATTCCTTGTGCAGATGGAGGATCTCCTTCCGCATCTCCACTCGGGAGGGCGGGTCCAAGCTGGTCAGCGGTTCATCCATGAGGAACACGCCGGGTGCTGTGGTCATGGCGCGGGCCAGAGCCACCCGCTGACGCTCACCACCTGAAAGCTCGTCTGGCTTGCGGTCGAACTTGTCCTCCCTCAGCCCTACGCGCCGTGCCACGTTCTTGACCCGTGTGTTTATCTGGTCCACCGTCCACTGGCGCACTCGCAGCGGCAAGCTGACGTTGGAGTAATGTTTGGGGTCCAAAACCTTCATGTGAGGCCAGAGCGCTAGGCTCTGGAATATCATCTGGACGTTACGTTTGCCAACGCGGGTTTCATTGGCCCAGACGCCATCCAGATAGATGTGACCGGAGTCCATATTCTCAAGCCCTGCAATAAGCCGCAGGAGCGTGGTCTTACCGCAGCCTGACGGCCCGACGACCACTAGAAATTCCCCCGAAGGAATCTCTAGTGACAGGTCATCCACGGCGGCTACATCGCCGAAATGCTTAGTTACTCTAACTAGTCCAACGTCTGCCATAGTCCCTATTTTCGCATACCTGCACCGTACCTGCCATACACACCTGCGCGCGCTGTTCCGGCCCAGCGTAGCTATACTGCATAGTCAGTGACGCGGTGGCCTGTTTACGATAGAATATGGCCGGTTTCCCTAGGTGGAGTTCGTACGTGAGGGGATGTAGGGAACCCCCAAAGACGTTGCTGGTCTGCGGACCCGCCCCATTGCCTGCCTATCTCCAGTCAAAGCGAGTTCACCAGTGTTGTTTTGGGTCGTTGTGGTCGCCCTCGGCATCCTTGAGGCGCTCATTGTGGTTACCGCGCTTCGTATGCGGACCACTCGGAGCGTTCAACGTGGAATTGTTGGCAGCCGTCCAATGGAAGTCCTGTGGACGCTATTGCCAGTTTTGCTCCTTGCCGCCATGGTCTACCTCTCATTTCAAACGTACCAGGATAACGTTGACACGGCGCCTGACGACAGCGCGTCGACAACTTATGACTATGCGCGGATGGACGGGAGTAACGCTGCATGAGCACCTCTGATGAAATTGCCCAGGGCGGACGCATGGTAGGTAGAGTGGCGTTTCTCGCCGCGCTGCTGACCGTGGGCCTTATTGCCTATGGGGCCTGGGTGCGCGTATCAGGCTCTGGCTTGGGTTGTCCCGACTGGCCGAACTGCGATGGTCTAGCATTGGCGGACTTGGACAGAGAGGCGCTTATAGAGTCCGGCCACCGGGTCTACGCCGGTATAACCATGTTGACGGTGGCCCTTGGGGCCGTTCTGGCTATACGCCGCCGTAAAGCAGACCCTGTGACTGCATGGCTTATGGGGGGTACCTTCGCGGCTATTTTGGTCCAGGCTGTCCTGGGCTTGATCACCGTGCTCACGGATCTCCATGGCATGGTCCGGTTGGTGCATTTGAGCATGGCCATGGCCATACTGACATTACTTACTGTGGTTACTGTGCGAGGCCTTGGGTTACGTCCCAAGACCATGCCCTCACTTACCACTACTACAGCGCTCCTCGTGACGGGGGCCGCACTGGTGCTTATTGGAGGTGCCATCGTTGGTGGAGGTGTGAGCGCTGGCTGCCTTGGCTTCCCGCTCTGTGGCGATGGTAGCTCCGCTGGCGCTACTGGGGTTCATATTTTGCACCGACTGGTTGGTGGCATCTTGATAGTGGCTGTTTTTGCCGCTGCCATACGGATGCGGGACCCCGGCAGGGACCGCCGTGTGGTGTCTCTCATGCATGGAATAACCTTTGTGCTCATACTCCAAGGAGTGGTTGGTCTGCTGGTGCTGGAAGCCTTCAACGGTAGGTTCTCGCAGCATGAGACGGTGAGGGTGGCCCACTTGGGGCTGGCGGCCGTCTCATGGTGGGGCCTCTCTTGGTTGTGGGCGCTTGCTTTGGAGGTGCGCCGCCCATGATAGCGCTGCGAGCAAGGCAGATTATTGCCCTATCCAAGCCACGCATTGTGGTACTGCTGGTGTTTACTGCCGTTTGTGGCATGTGGCGCGCAGCGGAAGGCACGCCGGACTGGGGCGTGGTCATGGCCGTTGTGGTTGGAGGAAGCCTTGCGGCAGCCGGCTCCAACGCCATCAACCAGGGACTGGACGCTGACATCGACGCGACCATGAGCCGGACGCGCAGCAGACCGGTGCCCAGCCAGCAGCTTACGCAGGGCTTCGCCTTTCTGGTAGGCGTGGTCTTCATTGCAGCGGCAGTTCTGCTTATGGGTGCCGTAGCCAACTGGCTGAGCGCTCTGCTGACGTTAGCTGCCGCGCTGGTGTACGTTTTTGTGTACACCATGCTGCTCAAGCGGCGTTCATGGAACAATATAGTCATTGGAGGCGCGGCTGGCGCGTTCCCTCCGCTCATTGGTGCCGCAGCGGTTAGTGGGGATATCACCGCCGTGGGTCTGTACCTGTTTGGGTTTGTGTTCTTCTGGACACCGCCTCATTTCTGGACGTTGTCACTCCTGCTGAAGGACGACTATGCCGCAGCAAGCGTTCCAATGCTCCCCACGGTAGCCGGAGAAGAGGCCACAAGCGTGCAGGTCATTCTCTACGTGGCATTTTTGATTGTTCTGGCCTGGTTGCCTTTTGTCGCAGGCTACTCTGGCCTCTTCTTTTCCATCAGCGCCACGCTACTGGGAGTTGAGTGGTTCAGGCGTTCCTGGCCGCTTCTGCATGACAGTTCAAGGCCAAAGGCCCTGAGCGCTTATAAATACTCGCTCTTGTACCTTGCGGCCGTATTCCTTGCTCTGGCTGTTGACCCACACATTCCTGGATATTAGCCTCCGGCTACCCATTTCACCTATTACCACTGTCTGCACACTAGCCCATGCCGTTGCGGGTTGGTGGACTGACGGGACAACAGAGCCAGGCGGCTGAAGAACGAGGCGCCATCCGGCTGTTTAGTGACGCGGCTCGGACGGAGGCTGCCGGTCTGAGGCACACTTGATTCCCCCGCAAGTTTCTACCAAGACGTCAGACAGCGCCTGGAAGTCCTTCATAGGCTCCGCAGGCGCTGTCTGTTTACGCAATTCTTATCTGGGGCAGTAGGGGGATGCGCTCCCTTATTCCTTTACCTCAGCATCTACCTCTGCGTCATCAACGTCGGGCTCATCGTCCCCTGAGACCTCACCCTCTGGGGCGTCCAGCGCGTCAGCTATCTCTTCAGAGAATGCTTCGCTGAGCGCGACTCCCCCATTCCCCAAGAGGTCTTCTTCAAG
Source organism: Dehalococcoidia bacterium (assembly GCA_963693605.1). Taxonomy (GTDB): domain Bacteria; phylum Chloroflexota; class Dehalococcoidia; order Lucifugimonadales; family Australimonadaceae; genus JAQBVZ01. The sequence goes on from CAVOAJ010000035.1 coordinate 3,984, forward strand.
TTCAGCTAGCAAACTAGAAGGTTCGTCTGAGTAGTCAGCCAACACCTCGGCTGATATCGCACCGTTACCCGCGCCCATGTGAGCGCCTATGCTGGCGGGGGCGTTCTCAGGCATCCCCAGACGCTTGCGGCCTTCCGCAGAGATGTCCAGGCGGGCCGGGATCAGCCGGCCAATGATCACATTTTCCTTGAGGCCACGCAGGTAGTCGACCTCACCCAGTATGGCGGCTTCAGTAAGGACCCTGGCGGTTTCCTGAAAGGAAGCCTTGGCCAGGAAGCTATCCGTGTTCAATGACGCCCTGGTGACTCCCAGAATCTCCGGCTTGCTGGTGGCTGGTTCCTTCCCCTCAGCAATGACGCTGGCGTTCACATCCTGAAACTGCAAACGGTCAATGAGTTGATTGGGCAACAGGTTCGTATCACCCGTGTTCTCCACTCGGACCCATCGCAGCATCTGGCGAACAATCACTTCAATGTGCTTGTCGTTAATGGTCACACCCTGGCTGCGGTACACCGTCTGCACCTGCTCTTGCAGGTAGCGCTGCGTGGGCTCAGTGCCTTCAATGCGCAGGATGTCATGGGGGTCCTTAACGCCAATCGTGAGCTTCTGCCCAGAGTGGACCTTGTCACCGGTGTAGACCAACCTTGAGTCCGTTGCGGCGACGTGGTGGTCACGAATTTCCACTTCTTCGGAGGCAATCTCAATGTAGCCCTTGGTCACCTTCACCTTGCCAGGGCTCCTGGCCAAAATGTCCGTCCGCTGCGGAAGCGACTCACCGGATTCTGTGGTGGCGGGCTTGCTGGATGCCTTGGTTGGCCTGGCAAGGGAGTCACCCACCTCTACGAGCGTTCCGTTCTTCACTGAAGGTGTGTACCCTTCCGCCAACGGGTAAGGGTCAAGGTAAGGGGTGCGGTTCACCACTCGAATAACGGGGTTGACCACAGCTGGCGGCACCAGAACGGTGCCGTGCTGGTCATCTTCACCCTTGTATTCACCGACAAGTTTGCCGCTCTCAAATACCATAGTCACGCCATCAATCTCTGCCAGGACAGACTTGCCCTTGGGAGATCGAGACTCAAACAGTTCCTCAACCCTGGGAAGACCAGACGTGATGTCCTTTCCGGCAACTCCCCCCGTGTGGAACGTACGCATGGTCAACTGCGTGCCTGGCTCACCGATGGACTGGGCGGCAATGATGCCCACAGCTTCACCAGCAAGGGGCGGCTGGCCCGTGGCCGGGCTCGTCCCGTAGCACAAACGGCAAATTCCCCGTTTGGTCATGCAGTTCTGCGGGCTCCGGACGTAGACTTCTTTAATCCCCGCCTTCTCGATAGTCTGCGCGGCCACCTTCTCTATGGTCTCGTTTTTATCCACGAGGACCTCGCCAGTGCGGGGGTCGGCAATGGTTGCCGCTGCGGTCCTGCCAATGATGCGCTCACTGATGGAGTCAATCATCACATCCTCTTCCGAGGCATTAGCGTAGACCAAAGTGCCTAGGTCAGTGCCACAGTCATGGTCGTTGATGATGATTTCCTGGGATACGTCAATCAGTCGCCGGGTTAGATACCCAGAGTCGGCTGTTCGCAGGGCTGTGTCGGCCAGTCCCTTTCGCGCACCGTGGGTAGAGATGAAATACTCCAGAACGGAGAGGCCCTCCCGGAAGCTGGACTTGATAGGGAGGTCAATAATCTCTCCGCGTGGGTTGCTCATCAGGCCACGCATTCCTGCCATCTGCTTAATCTGGGCCTCATTACCCTTAGCCCCAGAGTGGGCCATGATGTACACGCCCCCGTACTCAGGGAGGTGCTTTGCTATTACGGTGTCCATCTGGTTGCTGACGCCTTGCCAGATGTTGACTGCCTGGCTGTACCGCTCACGGTCAGTGATGAGTCCCATCTCAAACTGTTCTTCAAGCTCCTCCACCTTGTGGGAGGCCTCTGCCACCAGCGCATCCTTTTCATGAGGCACAATCAGGTCATTCATGCCAATGGTTATGCCGGAGACGGTGGCGTAGTGGAAGCCCAAAGTCTTTATGCGGTCAAGAATTTCAGCGGTCTCTTCATTTCCCACTATCCGGTACGCTTCAGACACCAGCTCCTTTAGAGCCTTCTTGTCTATAACGCGACTGTAATCACGTACGGCCGCCGGTAAGGCGGCGTTGAAAACGACCCTGCCTGGCGTGGTGGTGATGAGTTCACCGTCATGGTCAGGGTCTCTGACCTGAACGGTTGCGTGAAGGTCCACCAGCTCTGCATTCATCTTCATCAGCAGATCTTCAAAGTCACGGAAGCGCTCGCCTTCACCCTTAACCTTTGCCTTATTCATGGTGAGGTAGTAACACCCCAGCACCATGTCCAGCGTGGGAGCCACCAGTGGCTCTCCTGATGCCGGTGAGAGCATGTTGTAAGTGCTCAACATGACGTTGCGCGCCTCCATCACCGCTTCTGTGGACAGCGGCACATGAACCGCCATCTGGTCACCATCAAAGTCAGCGTTGAAAGCAGTACAGACCAAAGGATGGATCTTTATGGCGTTGCCCTCAACCAACACAGGCATGAAGGCTTGGATTCCCAAGCGATGAAGCGTTGGTGCGCGGTTGAGCAGCACCGGGCGTCCTTCAATCACCTCTTCCAAAATGTCCCAGACTTCTGGCCGGGTCCGCTCCACCATGCGCTTGGCGCTTTTGATGTTGTGGGCCAGGCCTTGGAGGACCAGTCGGTTCATGACAAAAGGCTTAAACAGTTCCAGCGCCATCTTCTTGGGCAGTCCGCACTGGTGCAATTTGAGAGTTGGCCCCACCACAATGACGGAACGTCCTCCGTAGTCCACCCGCTTGCCCAGGAGGTTCTGACGGAACCTGCCCTGTTTGCCGCGGAGGAGGTCTGAGAGGCTCTTCAGCTTGTGGTTGTGGCTGCCAACCAGAGCGCGCCCACGACGACCATTATCAATGAGGTCATCCACGGCCTCCTGCAACATGCGCTTCTCATTACGGACAATGATGTCCGGTGCGCCCAGTTCCAGGAGCCGGCGGAGGCGGTTGTTCCGGTTGATAACACGACGGTAGAGGTCATTCAGGTCACTTGTGGCAAAGCGGCCCCCGTCCAACTGCACCATGGGGCGCAGGTCAGGAGGGAGCACGGGCAGTGCCGTCAGAACCATCCATTCAGGCTTGTTGGAGCTGCGGCGGAAGGATTCCACCACACGGACGCGCTTGATGGCCTTCTTGCGGCGCTGGCCTGACGTGGTGCGGAGTTCCCGCTCAAGGTCAACACTTACCGTTTCCAAGTCCAGGCTGCGGAGGATTTCCAGAATGGCTTCCGCGCCCATGCCTGCCTTGAATGCGTCTCCAAATTGGTCGTGAAGCTCACGGTAACGGGACTCGGTGAGGAGTTGAAGCGGCCGCAGGCTCTCAACGTCGTCAATCTTCGCCTGCATATCGCCGGTCAGCTTGCTCTTGGCCTCTTCCGTCTTGCTCAGCAACTCGTTGCATGAGACCTCCATCTGCTGAACGGCGGCTTCATCTTCCTTGTTACCATCCGCCTCAAAGGCGGCTCGGATGTCATTAACCTGGGATTCAGTTTCCAGGTCTAGGGCAACCGTTTGCTCTTGAACAGTTGCTTGCAAAGAATCTATGACACGTTGGCGGGCCAGAGGGTCCACCACGCGTACGATATATTGGGCAAAGTAGAGAACCCGCTCCAAGTTACGGGGCGAGACATCCAACAGCAGTCCCAGACGGCTGGGAATACCTTTGGCGAACCAGATGTGCGCAACAGGCGCAGCTAGACCAATGTGGCCCATACGCTCACGGCGCACCTTGGCCCTGGTTACTTCCACGCCGCAACGATCACAGATTACGCCCTTATAGCGAATCTTCTTGTACTTGCCGCAGTAGCATTCCCAGTCCTTGGTAGGACCAAAAATACGCTCGTCAAAGAGCCCGTCCTTCTCAGGCCGGAGGGTGCGGTAGTTGATGGTCTCCGGCTTGGTTACCTCGCCGTAGGACCACTGTTTAATCTGTTCAGGAGAGGCCAAAGAGATCCTAATTGCGTTGAACTCGGTGGCCTGTGTCATACTTCGTGCTCCTTGTCGGGGCTTAGCCCCGAGGTCTATCTGACCAAACTTGTTAGGTGATGCGAACGCCGCTGATTACTCTATGGCCTCATCGTCGTCATCAGTAACTGACGCCATGCGGGGCGGCGGCACCGCGATTCCAGGGTCAACCGGAACTTCACCACCCCCTGCGGCGGGGGTCTCAGCGCTGTCATCCGTGTCATCAGTGGTTTCCCAGATTGGCGCTGCAATCTCCGCAGTAGTTTCCACTTCATCCCCGTCTTCCTCTTCATCCTCTTCAGCATAGGTAAAGAGAGGCTGAGTGACGCCGCGGTCTTCCTCATACCTCAGTTCCACGGAAAGGCCCAGGCTTTGGAGCTCCTTTACCAATACGTGGAAAGACTCAGGCACGCCGGGTTGGACCACGTCCTCACCTTTGACTATGGCTTCATACGTCTTCACGCGGCCTACCACGTCATCTGACTTGACCGTGAGCATCTCCTGAAGGTTGTACGCTGCGCTGTACGCTTCCAGCGCCCACACCTCCATCTCACCAAAGCGCTGTCCGCCAAACTGGGCCTTACCGCCCAGGGGCTGCTGCGTAATGAGGGAGTAGGGGCCCGTTGAACGGGCGTGAATCTTGTCCTCCACCATGTGAATGAGCTTCATCATGTACATGTAGCCCACTGTTACGGGATTGTCGAAGGCGTTGCCGGTACGGCCATCAAAGAGCCTCGTCTTGCCCACAATGGGCGGGGCGTCGCCTACAAAATCGGACACTTTCAATGCAGTGGCATACAGGTCTTCTGGGGCTATTTTGCCCAGATTCAGCTTCTCTTTTGAGTTCTCTACGTAGAGCGGCTTGACCTCTTCCAGCCAAAGCCTGGTGCATATCTCCGTGGCATAGCCCCGCGTTGGGTTGCCAAATACCTGGTCGGGGTCAAACCCCTTGTCCTCCACCCATTTCCGGGCGAGTTCCAAATTGGGAGGAGCGCCGTCTATGGAAACGCCGCTGTGTCCTATGTTGTTGAGCAACGCATGTCCGCTGCCACGGCTGCTGCTTTCCTGCCGTCTGCCTGAAGAAGTGGCCCTGTCATTAATCCAAGCCCTGGCCAATTCATCATGAATGTTGCCATCATCCGCGCCGTCAAACACCGGAGTGACCGCACGGAAATTGAGCCGGTGGGCTGCAAGCCCCAAATGGGTCTCCAGTACCTGTCCGAGGTTCATCCGTGAGGGGACACCAATGGGATTCAGCACAACGTCCACAGGTGTGCCGTCTGGCAGATATGGCATGTCCTCCACAGGCATGATGCGGGAGATAACTCCCTTGTTGCCGTGACGGCCTGCCATCTTGTCGCCTTCAGAAAGGGTGCGCGTCTGGGCCACCCACACACGGACCAGCTTGTTAACGCCGGGAGACAACTCATCCTTGTTCTCACGGGTGAGTACCTTGACGTCAATAATCTTGCCCCGCTCACCGTGGGGAACGCGTAGAGACGTGTCCTTCACGTCCCGCGCCTTCTCACCAAAGATGGCCCGAAGGAGCTTCTCCTCCGCCGTGAGTTCAGTCTCACCCTTTGGCGTAATGCGGCCCACCAAAATGTCTCCTGGGCCCACCTCTGCGCCAATGCGTATCACGCCGTCCTCGTCCAAGTTGCGCAGGGCGTCCTCACCAACGTTTGGTATGTCACGAGTGATCTCACCAGGGCCGAGCTTGCTCTCCCTGGCCTCCGCGTCATATTTCTCAATATGGACTGAAGTGAACTTATCGTCTTGGATGAGAGCCTCGGACACAATGATGGCGTCCTCATAGTTGTAGCCCTCCAAGCTCATGAAGGCCACCAACACGTTCTGGCCAAGGGCTAGGTCACCCTGGTCCGTTGAGGAGCTGTCCGCTAGGGGAGAGCCCACCGTCACATTGTCGCCAACTGTGGCGATTGGTCGTTGGGTGAGACAGGTGCCCTGGTTGGTGCGGACAAATTTCCGCAGTTTGTGGGCGTGCGCCTGTCCTTCGTTGTCAGTTATGGTCACAACATTGCCAGTTACAGAGGAGACAGTGCCGTCCACGCGGGAAAGTACCATCTGGCCGCTGTCACGGGCCACTCGCCGCTCCATGCCAGTGCCTACCAGCGGAGCCTCTGGGCGTACCAGCGGCACCGCCTGGCGTTGCATGTTGGAGCCCATCAGCGCACGGTTAGCGTCGTCATGCTCTAGGAACGGAATAAGCGACGTTGAGACGCTGAAAATCTGCATGGGTGATACGTCCATGTAGTCCAGCTTGTCAGGTGACTCCAGCGCATACTTGTCCAGCGCTCTTGTCTCGACGCGCTCGTCCACAAATTGCCGCTTGTCGTCCACAGTGGAGTTGGCCTGCGCAATAACGTACTTGTCCTCTTCGTCGGCGGGCAGAAAGACAATGTCTTCAGGGTCCAGTGAGACGTAAGACTGCACGCTCAAAATTTGCTTGGGCAGCAGGGCTACCTTCTTAGTGGCCTCGGCGGAAATGAGGGCTCCCGCCTTCACAATGACCTTGCCTGCTTTATCCGTTATTTCAGTGCGCGCCATACGTCCGGTTATGTCCGGATCCGTGTTCTCTATCTCTTTGCGTATACGGCGGTAGGGCGTCTCAATGAACCCGTAGGGGTTGATGCGCCCGTAGGTTGCAAGAGAGCCTAAGAGTCCAATGTTTGGCCCTTCAGGCGTTTCAATAGGACAGATGCGCCCATAGTGAGAGTAATGGACGTCACGAACGTCAAACCCAGCGCGCTCCCTGGAGAGACCGCCAGGGCCCAGGGCAGACAGCCGACGCTTGTGCGTCAGTTCCGCCAGCGGGTTGGTTTGGTCCATGAACTGTGACAACTGAGAGCCGCCAAAGAATTCCCTGACTGCGGCAACAATGGGCCGTATATTGATGAGAGCGCTGGGCGTGGCTTGCTCTTGGTCCAAGATGGTCATGCGTTCCTTGACCACCCGTTCCATCCGGAGCAGACCCACGCGGAGCTGGTTCTGAATCAACTCACCCACCGCACGGACACGTCGGTTGCCCAAATGGTCAATGTCGTCAGGCTTGGCCTGGCCGTTATTGATGCGGATCATCATCTTAATCATGGAGATGATGTCTTCACGCGTCAGGGTCCGGTGCTCCATGGGGACGTTATGGTCTAGACGCCGGTTCATCTTGTACCGGCCCACACGGCTCAAGTCATAGCGCCGGTGGTTGAAGAAAAGGTTGTCCAGGAGAGAACGGGCTGTCTCAACACTGGGTGGCTCACCTGGACGCAGGCGTCGGTAGACCTCAAGCAACGCTTGTTCTTCCGTGTGCTCGGAGGTGTCCCGGTCAAGAGTGGTCTGAATGTAGGGGTGGTCAGGGTTAGTGTCCACATCCTTGAATAGCTCCAACAACTCTTCGTCGTTTCCGTAACCCAGCGCGCGCAAGAATGCACTGGCCGGCACCTTGCGCTTGCGGTCTACTTTGACTGAGATGATGTCCCTGGAGCTAGTTTCAAATTCCAGCCATGCGCCCCGGTAGGGGATTAGCTTGGCAAAGCAGAGTCGCCGTCCAGTGCCTGGGTCTGAAACCACAGTGAAGTATGCACCTGGAGATCGGACAAGCTGGCTCACCACAACCCGCTCAGCACCGTTGATGACAAAGGTGCCGTTTGGGGTCATCTGAGGGATGTCTCCAAAGAACAGGCTCTGTTCCTTGATTTCTCCCGTCTCCTTCACCACCAACTGCACCGTTACAT